>DATAMD010000403.1:0-4957 GCA_036260755.1 Chitinophagaceae bacterium
AGCATTTATCATTCAACATTTAAAATTAATTATTATGGCACACAATATTCATTTCAACGAACAAACAGGGAAACACAGTTTCTTTTCTGTGCAGGAAAAAGCATGGCACGGATTAGGAACAATCATAGAACAATATCCGACAAGTGCAGAAGCTTTGCAGTTTGCAGGCTTGGATTACAGCGTAGAAAAAAAGAAAATTATTCGCGCTGGATAATGCAGATACCGTTTCAAGAATGGTTCCTGATTATTATGCTACCATTCGTATTGATAACGAAAATGTGTTAGGAGTTGTGGGTAAAGATTATGAAGTGGTGCAGAATATAAATGCATTCAGTTTTTTTGATTCTATTGTTGGCGGTGATGGCATTCGTTATGAAACTGCAGGAGCATTAGGAAAAGGAGAACGCATTTTTATTACGGCTAAGTTGCCGAACTATATTAAAGTGGGTAAGGATGATTTGATAGAACAGTATTTATTTTTAACCACTTCGCATGATGGGTTGGGCAGCATTACCGCAGCGTTTACACCTATCAGAATTATTTGCAATAATACTTTGAATGCGGCTCTTCACAATTGTTCCAACAGCATCAAGATAAGACATACTGTTAATGCAAAAGAACGTTTAGAGACTGCACACCGTTTAATGGGTATCACCAATCATTTAAGTGCTGAACTGGAAAACATTTTTAATCGTTGGGCAACAATTCGCGTTACAGATGCAGAAGTAAAAAAGTTGATACAGTTAGCAATGGTTCCTAACAAAGAAGTATTACAAAATATACAGGTTGGTAAAGAGGATGAACTCTCTACCTGTTTTAAAAATATTTGTGAGAATACTTTTGAATATGCTATGTCAAATACTTCACAACAACTCACAACAACGAAAGGAATTTTGTTTGGTGCATACAATGCAGTAACAGGATATTTTCAAAATGTACGACATTATAAAAATGAGGAAGCGAAACTGAAATCCCTGTTATTCGGCGGCACAGGACAATTAAGAACACAAAAAGCTTTTGCTATATGCAACAGTTTTGAAAGGGAATATAGTTTTGTCGGTGTGAATTAAACACATGATAAAGGGGCAAACAAAAGCCCCTTTATTTTTTTGTGAAAAAAGCTGCCGCAGCACATTGTTTTGAAACTGAAAAATGCTGTGGCAGCTTGCGGTATTATCAGTGATAGTATGCAGCAGGCTAAAAAAATTCTCAATTCTTTGAACAGTTAATTCAAATTACAACATGCTTTCCCGAAAGAATTAAAGATTAAAAAGAGAACCGTTTTTCTTCATTTATTCACTGCACAAATTTCAGCTTTTGGCTGCTGAAGCGGCAATGAAATTCCGGCATAAACAATAATTTTCCATTACACTTTCAGATGCTATTTATTCCGTTGCTTCTTTGCCTTTATTGCCAAAAGCCGGGGCGGTTCCATAATAAATTTTTAAACAATTAAATTTAAAATCATGGAACAGACAATCAACAGGCAGGTATTGACACAGGTTGCAGAAATTGAATTAATCTACAAATCAAAACTGAAAGCTTCTGAAAGACCTGTCATTCAAAAATCAAAAGATGCCTATGATATTTTTATGGCAAATTGGGATGAAAACAAAATTGAATTACAGGAACAGTTCAAAGTATTATATCTCAACCGGGCAAATAAAGTATTGGGTATTTATGATTTGTCAACGGGTGGTGTATCGGGTACAGTGGCTGATCCAAAATTAGTATTGGTTACAGCTTTAAAATTAAATGCGACAGGGTTTATACTTTCACACAATCACCCTTCCGGGAACTTACAACCAAGCAGGCAGGATCATGAATTGACAGCGAGGATAAAAGAAGCTGCAAAATTTCTCGACATGAGTTTGCTTGATCATTTAATTGTTACCAATGAAAAGTATTTATCAATGGCTGATGAAGGGATGTTATAAAACATCCCTTTTTTTATTCAGAAAATAAAATACTTATGCTATCCCTTTTGCTAACCTGAAAATAGTGAGTATATGATGTGCTTCATGCAGCAGAAAAAATTCTGTCCATTGCAGCATATTTAATCGCCCGTATTTTTTATGAATTCCTGTACGCAATAATTTTTCCCCAGGCATCAAAGAGAGTAATCGAAAAAGAAACTTTCTGTCTTTATACAACTGTTCTAATAATTCTTGAGTGGATTTATTTCTCCAAACTTCAAATTCTTCATCTTCCTCTGCAACATAACTTTCAAAACTTGGTTCATCATTTAAAATGATAGTTTCAATCCTTTCAATAAAAATGGGTTGAAATCTCGTAAGGTGTGCAATATTATCATGGATACTCCATTTACCTTTGATGACTTCATCATGTATTCTTTTATCCGTGATACCGGCAATGATTTCGTTAATAGCCTGATGCTGATTATTTAACCGGTCATGCAATGATGGATATAGATTCATATTGGCAAGGTAAAAATTTTCTTTTGTTTCTGCTTTTTATATACACATTATTTAACCTGTTTTAATTTCATACAGGTTAATTGTTCTCTTTGGCAATGCTTTTGCTCTGATTTTAAAAGCCTTCAGATTCCCTCTTTTCGGAATCGGCAAGATGTACGGTTGTATCACAACCGGCATCTTGCCCCGGTCACTCCGAAGTCGTTGGGGCAATAGGAAAGATGATGAGTGAAACAGAAAGTGAAAATGAAATGAGATGAGTGAAACAAAAAATTACCGTAACAGATGGCTGCATATCCGCTTAACAGCAGACGAACATAAAAGCATCTGCAGCCAATTTGAAAAAACATCCTGCCGCAAACTGAGTGAATATCTGCGAAAGGTCTTACTCAATAAAAACATTACTGTTTTGCATCGAAATCAATCTCTTGATGATTTCATGGCAGAAATGATACAGCTAAGAAATGAGCTCAATCATATCGGCAACAACTTCAATCAATCCGTCAAAAAATTACATACGCTTGATCATATACCGGAGATCAAAACATGGGCGATGCTGAATGAAAACAGTAAGAAAATGTTCTTTCAGAAAACAGCAGAAATCAAAACACATCTGAATAAAATCGCTGACAAATGGTTGCAATAATTCATACAGCAAACAGTTTTCACACAGCACTGAATTACAATGAACAAAAAGTGAAACAGCAAAAAGCAAAATGTATTATGGCAGTGAATTACCCCAAAGATGCAGATCAATTAAATTTTTATCAGAAGCTAAACCGCTTAACAAAGCAGGCTTCCTTAAATGATAATACCAAAAGAAACAGCCTGCATATCTCTCTGAATTTTGATCCGTCGGAAAAATTAGAAAGAGAAAAAATGGAAGCGATTACGGAACATTATATGAATAAAATAGGTTTTGGCAAACAACCTTATTTAGTTTATGAACATCATGACGCAGGACATCCGCACTTGCATATTGTTACTACGAATATTCAAAGAGACGGCAAAAGAATTTCACTGCATAATATCGGACGCAATGAATCAACAAAAGCCAGAAAAGAAATTGAAATAAAATACAAACTGGTAAAAGCTGATGATAAAAAATTAAAACAGACACAGAATATACAACCTGTTTTGCTTACAAAAATCCAATACGGAAAATCTGAAACAAAACGCTCCATCAGTAACCTGTTGCGTTCGGTAATTGATCAATATAAATACACATCCCTTGCTGAATTAAATGCAGTTTTAAAATTATACAATGTGATGGCAGATCGCGGCGAAGAAGATTCAAGAATATTTAAAAAACACGGCTTGCTGTACAGGGTACTTGATGAAAAAGGCAATAAGATTGGCGTGCCGATCAAAGCAAGTTCTATTCCTAACAAGCCAACGCTTTTTAATTTGGAAAAAAAGTTTTCTGAAAATAAAATACGCAGAGAAGCAGATAAAAAACATCTGAAAAATACGATTGACTGGATCATGATCAAACCGCTAAAAAGTTTGGAACAATTTAAAGAAGCATTGCAAAAAGAAAAAATAAGTGTAGTCATCAGGCAAAATGAAGAAGGTATCATTTATGGTTTGACTTATATCGATCATCATACGAAATCTGTATTTAACGGCAGTGATATAGGAAAAGCATACGCTGCAAAAATGATGGCAGAAAAATGCGGGCAACCACAATTAAAAAATACAATCATCCGCCGGCACGAATCTCATGCTGCTGAGATAAAACCATTACACTCAGTTCATCAACATCCTGACCTGTTTACAAATAATTTATTAGAAACTATCATTACCCCTGTAGAAGAATACAGTTATGTACCCGCTGTATTAAAGAAACGAAAAAAGAAAAAACAATATTACCCATCTTAATATCATTGTATGCAAACCGGAGAGAATGAACAGAGTTTAAGAAAGATCATTGACTTGACAAGAATGCTCAGCATTGTTTTATTGCTGCTGCATTTTTATATTTTCTGCTATGGATTTTTTTTTCAGTACGGATACCGTACTGAAATGACCGACAAAATTTTGCTCCATTTACAAGCGGCAAAATTTATTAGCCATCACTATCTATCCAAGTCGTTGATTATTGTATTGCTAATTATTTCTTTGTTCGGTGCAAGAGGAAAAAAGGATGAGAAGATGCATCCAAAACAATCAATTGTTTTTATAGCGGCTGGATTATTATTATATTTTCTCTCCTCTCTTATTTTGTCTTTGAATGCAGCTATTAACACGATTGGTTTTATTTATATGATTACAACATCTATTGGTTTTTTGATGATACTGGCAGGAGGCACATGGTTAAGCCGCATATTACAACTCAAATGGCAGCATGATATTTTTAATAAAGAAAATGAAACATTCCCCCAGGAAGAAAGATTATTGAATAATAAGTATTCTGTCAACCTTCCTGCGGTATATCATGTAAGAGGAAAGCTTCGCAAAAGCTGGATTAATATCATTAACCCGTTTCGCGGCCTATTCATTATTGGTTCTCCGGGTGCCGG
>DATAMD010000404.1:0-1983 GCA_036260755.1 Chitinophagaceae bacterium
TCCTGGAGTTGTCCCCATTGGCCTGTTTGCATTGGAGGTAAGCGTTTCATTGTTTCTTTTAATGTTGTCACAAATTCCTGGTCAGTTTTTAATATTTCTGCAGCTTTTATTGCAATTGTGAACAAATCGAAAACCAACTGATTATCCATAGTAGTGCCTGCTGAAATTGTAGATTGAGGATGATCTGAAGGTGCATTTTCAGGTGAAACAGACGGAGAAACGACAAGCCATTTATTTTTAGGCTCTTCTATCAGGAAATCAAGGAAAAATACAGAGGCCTCTTTTATTACAGGATAAACAGATTTGAGATATTCTTTATCTCCGTTGAATTGATATTTTTCAAACAGATGCTGTGATAACCATGCGCCTCCCATTGGCCACATTCCCCAAAACGATCCATCGATAGGCCCATTAATGCGCCAAATGTCAGTATTGTGATGAGCTACCCATCCACGTGCTCCATACATATCCAATGCAGTTTGTTTTCCGCTTTGAGAAAGCTCCTTTATCATTTGGATAAGAGGTTCATTTAATTCAGTAAGATTGGTAATTTCAGAGGGCCAGTAGTTCATTTCGGTGTTAATATTAATAGTGTATTTACTGTCCCATGGAGGCATTAACTGGTCGTTCCATATTCCCTGTAAATTTGCAGGCTGGCCTCCCGGCCGTGAGGAAGAAATTAAAAGGTATCTTCCAAATTGGAAATATAAAGTAACAAGTTGAGGATCGTTACCTTTTTTAAACTGTTCAAGCCGGACATCAGTAGGATTTTTCACAGAGTCAGTTACACCCAGATCAAGTTTTACCCTGTTAAAATAGTTTTGATAATCGGTTATATGATCACTCAAAGCCTGATCATATTTCTTTTTTATAGCGTTTTGCAGATAAGTATTAACTCTTTCTGATGCATTACCGCTAATATCCAGGTAATTATTAAAATTTGATGCTATTGAAATGTAGATTGTAGCAATGTCAGCACCATCAATTTTCAAAACCGAATCGTTTGCAATTATTTTACCGCCATTTATAATGATTTTAGCTTTTGCTTCAAATATTACATTACCTTTCACAGTTTCATGATCACTGGTGATACCGGATAAAACAATCTCATTGCTGCCAATTGTATGAACGTTAAACTTCGAAGGCCTGTCCATTATTGCAGAAAAGCTGACAGAGCCGCGTTCGTCTGCGCTTATCCTATAAATAATTACCTGGTCGGGATAGGATGAAAATGCCTTAGTTGTATAATTAATATTATTAATTTTATAATGGGAAGTAACAATAGCCTTTTCTATATCCAATTCTCTATAGAAATCAGAATAATTTTCGTGTCCCGGGAATGATAATTTAAGATTTCCCACAGTTTGATAAGGCATACCATGTGAAGTCTTTGTAATAATTTTTTGATTAACCAGATCCTGTGCTTCATTATATTTACCTTCAAATATCAGCTTTCGTACTTCGGGTAAGGCTGCTTTAGCATCGGGATTGTCATTGCGGTTAGGTTGACCTGCCCATACTGTATTTTCATTAAGTTGTATAGTTTCATTAGCAGGATCCCCGTAAATCATTGCTCCTAAACGTCCATTGCCTACAGGCAAAGCTTCTACCCACTGCTTAGCCGGCTTTAAATACCACAGTTTTAGTAAAGATTCATTCTGAGCAGCTAAATTTATAATGGCTGCAAGTGAAAGAATCCAATAAAAAAAAATCTTTTTCATATTAAAATTATTTATAGCCTTTATCCAGTATCCAATATCAGTAATTGAAAATTATTGTTAATTGTTCATTGTTAATTGTTCATTGACTTTATATCCCTGTATTGCATAATACAAGATAAAAAGAAAAAATGGAATAGGAGCAAAAAAGCCAATAGACATACTTGTTTTATCGGCAATAAGTCCCATTAAAGGAGGAAAAATAGCGCCTCCTACAATTGACATTACTATAAAAGATGAAGCCTTTTTTGTTTTGGGACCAAGA
>DATAMD010000407.1:0-4420 GCA_036260755.1 Chitinophagaceae bacterium
TAGGTAAGATCAAGCGGCTTTTAAGCGTTTCCTCTAAGCACCCATTTTCAACTAAATACTTTGTATAAAATTCGTTATAATCATTTCTTAAAGACAAGTCCAACTTTTTTTTTGATTGCTTAAATAAATATGATATTCTTCCAGGTAATTTCGGAGGAAGCGTTAAGTTATATAAACAATCTGATAATTTTAGATTCTCAAATTTTACAAATGTATATTATTATTCAGGCAAATATTTTATATCTAAAATGTTCAGGGAGTTTAAATGGAATAGAAGTGGCCGTCAAGAATTGCGACAAGGACCACCTTATAAATACACATTGACACTTTATAAAATTGATTAAATACTTTTGGGTAATGTAATAAACGTGCTGGCAAAAAAATAAAAATTACAGAGAATCATGTTAAAAAAGTTAAGAAAAGCCTTCGTTTGCTTTTTATTGTTTGTTCAGGTTATCAGTTGCAAGAACGATCAACAAAATAAAATTCATAGTGCTGATGAAAAGAAGTATCGGTTAAAAGGGCAGCTACCGGCAAATGCAAAATATTATTTTACAATAGCCAACGAAACGCATATAAAATTAGAACTGGAAGGCAAAGAATCAGGTAATATTAACAAATCCACTGTTGGATTGATCTATTCTGTTTCAAAAGATTCTGCAGGTAATTTTTTGCTTACTGTAACGTACGACAGTTTGCATGTTTACAGCAAGAATAATGATACTGAGATAGATGTTGATGCCGCCAATGCCGCCGGATCAGCAGACCCTGTAGAAAAATTGTTAGGCAGTATTAAGGGTGCTGCTCTTTTTGTTTCGATGGATAAAAAAGGTAATATTATTGGTACAAAGGGTTATAAAGAACTTGCCGATAAAGTTTTATTATCGATTACTGCTACTGATGATTATACAAGAAAGATGATGCAAAACACATTATCGAAATTTATTGGAGAAGATTTTGTAAAAAACAATGTAACGCAGATGGTAAATTTATTTCCGGATTCAGCAGTTTATGTGGGTGATAGCTGGACGAAAAGCGGAAACCCTTCGGCTGATATAAAAATAGATATGTTAACCCGTTATACATTAGTTGCCTTAAATAATAATATTGCAGAAATTAATGCAGTATCGGATATTAAAAATGCGGCTGATAAACCTACGGAGATTATGGGGTACAATATTGCTGTTGATTTAAAAGGAAAAGACGAAAGTAATTTTACAACCGATATAAATACGGGCATTACATTAAAAGCAAATTCAAATACATCAATTAAAGGTACCGTTCAAATGTTAGGCAGGGATGTTCCTATTACTATTACAACAAAAAAAGAAATTAAAACAAGGAAACTTTTATAGGAATAATAATTTGTTCTGACTGTGACTTTGTTAAGAGCAACACTACAAACTACGGAACCCAGTTGCATTGCCTAAAATTTTATTTCACCTTATAAATTAAATGATGAGGTTTTTTTCGCTTATCTACTAACATCTTATCATAATACTCAGGGTCGTGTGAATCATCCCAAGGACTTAAGGCATAGAAGGCATTTATAAAATCTTCTGCTATTGCTGCATCGTAAATTTTCGAACCAACACCATCTTTATAAGGGTTAGAGCTTCTGTATTGTTCATTAGCGTGCCGGCTAATAGGAATATCGGTCGGCTTATTACCAAGCACTTTCCATACCCCAAAATCTATTTGTTCCTTGGTTACTTCAATTAAGGACAATAGGTCATCCTCTTTGCATAAATTATCTATGTTGGGTTATCTGCACCATCTATTACTTCATCATACAATGCTATTCGTACAGCGTTAATCCGCCTTTGGCTTAAAACATGCCAACGGCATATTTCCCGTTGTTTAGACTAATTTTAAAAATATCGCCTATTAGCCAAGGCGTTTTTTTATTTTTTTTTGATTTCATTTTTTTATTTTAATGGGTGGGTTTTGGAACAGTAACTCCTGCTGCTTTATATTTTACATCATTCATCTGGTATCTTTTATTAGCAAGTTTGCCGCCCTTTTTACTTGGGCCGCCTCCTTGTCTGATATGCGTTTCTTCTAGCACATTTAAATCCTGACCAGGTTTGGCTCGGCCTAATACATTGTATTCATGAGTTTCGCCAAGATTTCTATTATGAACACTTTTTCTAACCTCAAAGTGGGCTTTACTGTTTTACCCACCCTGCAACTTGTACCATTTATGAGGCATTATCATAAAACAAATCATCATAGTTTGTTTTAGATAAAATTATTTTATGAAAATCCATAAACGCATTTACAATATTAATTGGAGCAGCAGTTCCCCTATAGTCAATGTTTTTGATATCATCTTCATTGGCATTGCGAACTTTATTGCGGTAAAAATCTTCTACAATTGCATTTGGAGGAAGCCCTATCAAATAATAAGGGAGTACAATTTGAGTAAGGTTGTCAATACAATTATCAATAATAACCCATTTGCCCATCTCAATAAATACGTCAAATGTGTTATATAAAAATAAAATATCATCAGTCAGTATAGCATCTAATGAATATTGTTCAGATAAATAAATGCTTTTGTAAATAACCACTGTAATTGTATTTTTACGTTTGTCAATTATTTGACCATACCCAAAGTAACCTTTCGGTAAAATCATTTTAAACACATCTCCTTTTTCATTTTTTATTTTCATTATCAATTTTTAGGCTTCTTAAAATTATTACGTCTATTTGCAGTCCCTCCAAATGGGTTTGACTTGTTAGTAGGCCCACCATGTGCATCTATAAATGATTGTTCCTTTTTAAGCAAATCTTTCCCCGGCTTCGCTCTATCAACAATTTTAAATTTCAATTCAGAATTTGGATTTTCTTTAATATGTGCTTTTTGTCGTAATTCAAATAGTTTCTCTGAATCAGCTTTACCAAAGTATGGTTTTCCTGAATTTCCAAGTTTATCCAATTTTCCTTCCATTTTATAAACAATTCCCAAATCCCCTGCTTTTTCAACATCTCCACTAACTTCAGCAATTTTAGCAACCTCACCTACTTTTCCGACTTCTGCTATTTCTCCACCAAACAGTTGAAGTCCTTCTCCTACAGCAGCACCAATCAACTCAGCTTTTACATTTGCATCTCCATTAGCCCATTCCTGCTTTACATTCTTTGCCTGATTATATATTGCTATTCCAGCTTCGACCTGCCCTACAAATGTTGAAAGACGAGCTAATCCAGTTACCGTTTGGTCAATATGCACTATAGCATGAACCGTTCCTTTTAATCCACTCCATAAATCTTTAGCCAATCCATTTACAAAACTTTTAGATACTGATGCCGCTGTTGTTGTTACATGTTTAACAGATTTTACAACTACTTCTCCAATGTCGTGAGTCGTATTTACGAAATTATTCATTGCTGTAGATGCTTCACCCGCAGTTTTAAAGGTTTGTACTACTGCGCTGCCCCCTTCTAAGCCATCAATATCCACATTTGCAATCGGGTCATTTCCTGCATAATGGTAAGGCGTTAAACTTCCATAATTATCAGCCAAAGGATCTATTTGTACAAACCTTCCAATCTGTGCATCGTAATTTCTAAAGCCGTAATCGTACCAGTTTAAATCTGCATCATCAAAGAGCTCTTTATCGTTATACAAATTATTATTCTTCAACCATCCTTCAAAACCATCGCCTAATTTTTTACTGCTGATACCTGCTATTTTCAAGCCATACGGATAATAACGATTTTACAGCTAATACAGCACCCTTGCTAATTTCAAAGAACACATCGATGCTTAAAAATAACATTATCATACGAAAAATGCCGAATATTTATTCCTCAATTTTTAATAATTTATCATAAGCATCCATTACCTGCGAATTTAAATAACTCTGTACCAATCCCACATATTTATAAAATTCTTTACTGCCCGGCGCATGTCCCGAAATAGTACGAACAATATTTTCTTCAACGCCCAATAGTAACAGGGTTGTTATAGCTGTTCGCCTCATGGTATGAGCTGTTATATGATCGCAAAAACGACAGCTATTCCCGTACCTGTTTTTAAGTTCAACAGCTTTACCTTGCTGGTATCTTATTTTAGGAAGATTATACACCCATCCTGCTTTTTCAATGAGCAATTTAATATGGCGATTAAAATTAACATTGGCAATTGAGGGTAAAACATATTTGCCGCTTTTTTTATTATACTTTTCAATGATGCTTACTGTATATTTGGGAAGCGGTATTTTTACCTGTGCTGCTGTTTTAGCAGTATTTAAAATTATAAATACATTATCGCCGATGTATTGAACATCTGTTTTTTTAAGATGCATTAAATCGCCGAATCGTAAACCTACCGTACAACCAAATATAAAAATATCATTTATTCGTTGCAGTGTATTGGATAAACTGTTTCGAAAATTTATATCCGTAATAAGGA
>DATAMD010000428.1:0-1555 GCA_036260755.1 Chitinophagaceae bacterium
GCCTGTTTAAAAAATAAACTGTATATTTGCATTTCATATTCTCTTTCTTAGAAGACTAGATAACTTTCCTTCCGTCAAAAAGCTCATCAAGTCATAAGTTTTTGAGCATATACAAATTTTAGCCGCACTTTAGTTTTACTACTTGGTATTGGTTAATTATTATTTATTTAAAACAATTACAATTTGTCATTTATCAAATTACAAGTTATAGCGCCCATATTAAAAGCGCTTGACACCGAAGGTTATACAACACCTACGCCTATTCAGCAACAAGCTATTCCCGTTGTATTGCAGGGAAGAGATTTATTGGGCTGTGCGCAAACAGGCACAGGAAAAACAGCAGCATTTGCTATTCCCATTTTACAAAAATTATACACTCAAAAAACAGCCGAGAGAGCGCCTAAACAAATCAAAGCTTTAATCTTAACACCAACAAGAGAATTAGCCATTCAGATAAACGAAAGTTTTGAAGCTTATGGTAAACATACCGGCTTAAATCATTTGGTAATATTTGGTGGTGTATCGCAACAATCTCAGGTAAACGGTTTGCGCCGTGGCGTTGATATTTTAATTGCCACACCAGGAAGATTATTAGACTTGATGCAACAGCACTATGTTTCGTTACAACACTTGCAATTTTTTGTGCTGGATGAGGCAGACCGCATGTTAGACATGGGTTTTATTCACGATGTTAAAAAAATAATTACCAAGTTACCTGCAAAAAGGCAAACATTATTTTTCTCTGCAACTATGCCAACCGAAATTGCAAAATTATCGCAGAGCATTTTAAACAATCCTGTTAAAGTAGAAGTAACGCCTGTTTCTTCTACTGCCGAAAAAGTAGAGCAGGCAGTTTATTTTGTTGAGAAAGATGATAAAAAACATTTGCTCATTCATTTATTGAAAGATAAAAACATTGCAAGCGCATTGGTATTTACGCGTACAAAACATGGCGCCGACAAAGTTGCCAAAGAATTAAATAAAGCCAATGTAAAAACCGATGCCATTCACGGCAACAAATCGCAGAATGCAAGGCAAAGAGCATTAACTAATTTCAAGAGCGGACAAATTCGTGTGTTGGTTGCAACCGATATTGCTGCACGTGGTATTGATGTAGAAGATTTATCGCATGTAATTAATTTCGAGTTGCCAAATATTCCCGAAACTTATGTTCACCGCATTGGCCGTACCGGAAGGGCAGGTGCCAGCGGTATTGCATTATCATTTTGCGATCGCGAAGAAAAAGTTTTTTTACGCGACATTCATAAACTTACCGCGCAGGCCATTCCTGTGGTGGACGAACATCCGTACAAAATGAATCAGCCGAGTTATGAAGAAACAAAAGCTAATCTTCAAAAAACATCTTCACATGCAAGGCCATTTGCGCCAAGGCGTTCAATGAGCCAAAGAAGGTGGAGTCAGTAAAATAATTATTATAATAAAATTGAAACTGCAAATCACAAAAACGATTTGCAGTTTTTTATGTTACCGGCTGAAGTTTTTCATGGCATCGCCTGTTGCGTCGCACACTTCACCGATTTGTTTTTATAGGAGC
>DATAMD010000434.1:0-3759 GCA_036260755.1 Chitinophagaceae bacterium
CGTAATGGCAATGGCTTCAACGCCGTAAACCGCACTGCCAAAGGTTTTATTCCAACGGCCTTTTTTAATTTTTTTTACCAATACATCAACATCTTTTTGGGTTGCCTTCGACTTTAACGCTATTTCTTTAAACGTAAAAAAATTGGCTATGTCCTGTAAATCCTCAATCTTGATAGAAGAAGGTAACCGGAAAATAATTTCTTTTGAGGTTCTTTCAATCAGCATTAATTTACTTTTTGTAAATATAACCAATAAAAAAATAATGATACTTTTTTTGAACCCCATTTTATTACACAATTTTATGGCTCAAAACTGTTATAAAATATTTGTTCGGTTTTTTATACTATCTTTTTTAAATCTGTAAAATAATTTTAATTTGGCAGTACATTTGTTCATTTAAACAACCTCTATTAAGCGTGGCTCTTTTGTAAAGGATAATACAGTAAAGCTCCTAATAAAAAACACCATGTTAGTTAAAACCTTTGGCAGTGCGGTTTACGGCGTTGAAGCCATTGCCATTACGATTGAAGTAAATGTTAGTAACGGACAAGGTTATCATATTGTAGGCTTGCCCGATAATGCCGTAAAAGAAAGTTTACAACGCACCGAAGCGGCCATTAAAACCAATCGGTTCGATATGCCGCGAACAAAAATTGTGGTGAACATGGCACCTGCAGATATTAAAAAAAGTGGTTCTGCATTTGATTTGCCAATTACAGTTGGGGTTCTTGGCGCCAGCGAACAGATTGAAGAATTTGAACGATTAAAAGATTATGTGATGATGGGCGAATTAAGTCTGGATGGCACCGTGCAATCAATTAAAGGTGCATTGCCTATTGCCATACAGGCCCGACGCGATGGTTATAAAGGATTGATAGTTCCAAAAGTAAATGCACGTGAAGCAGCGATGGTAAATAATATAAATGTTTATGGTGTAGAACATTTAAATGATGTGGTTGAATTTTTTAAAGATGAAAATTATTTGCAGCCGTTACACATTAATACAAGAGAAGAATTTTTTGCCAATCAATACGAATTCGATCATGATTTCAGTGATGTAAAAGGACAGGAAAATATTAAACGTGCATTGGAGATTGCAGCAGCAGGCGGACATAATGCTATTTTAATCGGCCCGCCCGGTGCCGGCAAAACCATGCTGGCAAAGCGTTTGCCAACAATACTGCCGCCATTAAGTTTGCACGAAGCATTGGAAACAACAAAAATTCACAGTGTTGCAGGAAAGTTGCCGGAGAATGCATCACTGATTTCTAAGCGGCCATTCCGTAGCCCGCACCACACTATTTCTGATGCAGGATTAATTGGTGGCGGAAGTATTCCGCAGCCCGGCGAAATTTCGTTGGCACATAACGGTGTTTTGTTTTTAGATGAATTACCCGAATTTAAAAGAACTGTTTTGGAAGTGATGCGCCAGCCGATGGAAGAAAGAAAAGTAACCATCAGCCGCGCAAAAGTTGCATTGGATTTTCCTGCAAATTTTATGTTGATAGCTTCTATGAATCCCTGCCCCTGCGGTTTTTATAATCACCCCGAAAAAGAATGTACTTGTCCGCCGGGTGCAGTTCAAAAATATTTGAATAAAATTTCGGGGCCGTTGTTAGACAGAATTGATTTGCATGTTGAAGTTACTCCGGTTGCTTTCAGCGAATTAAGTAACAGCAATATTAAAGGTGAATGTTCTTCGAATATTCGTGAACGGGTGATGAAAGCAAGAGAAATACAAACCGAACGTTATAAAAATAGTGCAGGTGTTTATGCCAATGCACAAATAAGCAGTAAACAACTGCGTGAAATTTGTGCGATTGATACTGTTGGCGAAACTTTATTAAAGAAAGCAATGGAACGATTAAATCTTTCGGCACGTGCTTACGACAGAATTTTAAAAGTAAGCAGAACCATTGCAGACTTGGCTTTCAGCGAAAACATAAAACCCGAACATTTGGCCGAAGCCATTCAATTCAGAAGTTTAGACAGAGAAGGTTGGGCGGGATAGATCAACAATCTTATTTGCCCATCCCTCTTTTATTTCGCATCTTTGCAGCTTCTTACACAGTTTTCGGCATGGGTTTGCCGTCATATTTATTCTTTATAAAATATTTTCATGTACGTTACTATCTGGAACAAATATTTGCCTATTATCAGGATTTTATTGAAGAGGTCTGTGACTGCCGAACAGTTTCTTGATCTTAACCGTATTGACTTTGAACGTGCCGGAAGCGGACGTAAAGCAGGTTATAAATTTTTAATATCTTTTAAAAACGGCAAAGTAAATAATCTTATCAGCGGCATCCCTCTGGCTGCCGATCTTGCTCAGGTAATGCAGGATGATAATGCCACCAGAGAAATTTTATCGGCCAATAATTTTCATATCAGCCTCAATACAAAATTCAGGGTGGCCATTACCTGCACCAGTGCAGTGTTGAGTAAAGGAAAAAAAGTTGAAGTGAGTGACACAACCGCAGCCGGATAGAAATTCTTACGCTCGTCCCAAAAAAAATATTTCCCTTTCTACAATATCCGCCATGGCTGTTCGTCTTTCTGAATAATGAACGGAGTAGCTATCTTAGAGTCATCGATGGCGGAAAAACAAAAACGCAATATCACCGCAGTAATTAATGATTACAGCAAACGCTTGCTGGGCTTCATTCGTAAACGTGTGAGCAATGATGCCGATGCCGAAGATATTCTGCAGGATGTTTTCTATCAGTTTATCGGTAACACGCAACCTATTGAACAACTAACCGGTTGGTTGTTTACTGTGGCCCGGAATAAAATAACAGATCGTAAACGAAAACATAAGCCCGAATTATTAGATGATGTGTACAACGTTGCCGAAGATGAGGAGATGCTGAACTGGACCGAACTATTTTTTGATGCCGATAATAATCCAGAAACAGATTATTTGCGATCGCTGTTTTGGGAAGCATTAAATAATGCATTGAATGAATTGCCCGAAGATCAGAAAAATGTTTTTGTGCTGCATGAGCTGGAAGGTATTCCGTTTACAAAAATAAGCGAACAAACAGGCGCTTCTGTAAATACATTATTATCGCGCAAACGCTATGCTGTACTGCATTTGAGAGAACGCTTGCAAACATTGCGTGACGAATTAATTAATTATTAAAAATTTTGAAATGAGAAAGTTTAGTATTACAAAAAAAATTGGTATCGGCATTTTATTTGCCATTATTGCAACCGCAGGCATTGCCTTGTTTGGTTATATTGTAATGAGTTTGTGGAACGGGATTTTAGTAAGTGTATTAAGTGTAAAAGCAATTACATTTTGGCAGGCAATGGGCATTTTAATATTAAGTAAAATTTTATTTGGCGGATTTAGCAAAGGTTGCGGCCATCATCGCGGCCATTTTGGATGGAATAAAAAAATGAAAGAGAAATGGGAAAAAATGAGCCCTGAAGAAAGAGAAGAATTTAAACAACAATGGCGCAATAAGTGCCGCACATGGAAAGGGTTTGATGAAACTGCTGAAAAAAATGCCGAATAAAATTTGCAACTGCCGGGTTTATTAAAGCGTGATGAACGGGAATTTGTTTTTATCATTCGCCTTCTGCAAATGCAGAGTAACAATTAATTAAAAATTGCTTATGGATATTTTAGTTTTTAAAACCAATGTGGAAGATGCAAAAAATGTAAGAAAAATTTCGCCGCATCTCAAAAATATTACCGGTGTTTTAAAATGGAATATTGATCTGCATGATTGCGATAAAGTATTACGAATTGAA
>DATAMD010000436.1:0-7191 GCA_036260755.1 Chitinophagaceae bacterium
GGTTACTGGACAAATTTTATGATCGGTTTTAATCCCGATTTTGATAACATGGGCGGATTCATCAGATTACAGGGAACCGATTTTGTTTTATCGAAATATCCTGCAAAATATAAAGAAATGGGTATTGGCCCCGAAGGCTGGTCGATGGGTTATCCCGACGATGCTTTATACAGCCGGAGTTTTGAGGTGATAGACTCGTTACACAAATCTCCTTATTTAAACATTTATCATACCGGCACAACACACATGCCTTATTTGTTTGCACAAAAACCTTTATACGAAAAATTATTTCAGAAGAAAATAAAAACAATGAACTCTTCTTCAGGCATGAAAAGAACATTGATAAAGTGTAAAGATGTTTTGGAAACCTATATGTTTTCGGACGATTGCATCAGAAAATTTTTTACAGATTATTCGAAACGCAAAGAATATGGCAATACTATTTTTATTATTACCGGCGATCATCACATCGGGTCTTTTCCGGCTACCGGTAATATAGATTCATATCACATACCTTTAATTATTTATTCGCCCATGCTGAAGCAGGCAAAAAAATTTCATTCTGTTAATTCGCATAATAACCTGGTTCCAACTATTACAGCACTTTTATTTAATCATTTTAATTTCCCTTATCATCCCAAAGATGTGCATTGGCTGGGCGATGTGCTCGATACCTGTGCATCATTCAGAAATATACACAGTATGGCGTTCATGTCGTGGAGCAGGGCCATTGAAGATTATATTTATAAAGATTATTTTGTTTCGGGAAATCAATTATACAAACTTACGCCCGATCTTTTGGAAGAACCATACAAAAACGATTCGCTTAAAAATTATATTATCAGGCTGAGAGAAAATTTTAAACGCATCAACACGTATGTTTGCGACAGCAATAAAATTTTTCCCGCACAGGAAATGGTGGTGAATGATGAACGTGAATTACTGTTAGATTACGGCGATACTGCATTAAAAACAATTTATGCAAAATCTTCCGATACCAGTTTGATGAAAGATTTCAGGATTCCGCAACTGTATAAATATTTGTATGTTGAAATATCGGCCGATGTTAATTTGCCTTCACCCAAATTAGACTTTCACCCTTCGATGCGACTGGCATTGGTTGACAGAACACAAACCAATGATAATTTTTTATACTGGGCAATGAGGGAATTGTCGGCTATCTCTAAACACGAATTTATTCCGCAGCAATGGAATGCCATTTCCACAAAAGACATGTTTACCTTAGGCGATTACCGGAAAGATAAAGGACTTTCTTTTAATCTCGGAATATGGACCGATAAGCTTCCCATCAATTTTAAGATGAAAGATCTGAGGGTAAAAATCTACGGCATTAAAGAAAAAAATTAATTTTCGAATGACGAATAAAAATAAGGTGTCTTTGCTTCAAACTCGGCACTGCAGGTATCAACCATTTTATACACTCTTGTAATACCCGATGCTTTTCGTTTTTCGTACACTTGTTCATCAGTACAATCGCCGTGTACTATTTTTGCAATTTGGTCATCACTGAAACCATGCTTCTTGGCTTCCTTTAATAAATCGGTTGTTAAAGTACCGATCGAATATTTAGCAATTTCTTTTTCGATGTTGCAGATGATTTGTATTTGATGCACAAACCATTTATCAATTCCCGTTACCTGCGAAATTGTTTTTACGGTAACACCCTGCATCAATGCGTCTTTGATGCGGAAGATGCGATCCCATTTTGGTGTTTTAATATATTCAACAATTTCTTCGCTCTTCATTAAATTTTTTCCGTAATAACCTAAACCAACCGCATCATTCTCCAAACTCTGACAAGCTTTTTGAATAGCTTCGGTAAAACTTCTGCCAATGCTCATCACTTCACCAACACTTTTCATTTGCAATCCTAAAGTATCGTTGGCACCTTTAAATTTATCGAAATTCCAACGCGGCATTTTTACAATCACATAATCCAATGCCGGTTCGAAATATGCAGATGTTGTTTTTGTGATTTGATTTTTTAATTCATCGAGCGAATAACCGATGGCCAGCTTAGCAGCAATTTTTGCAATGGGATAACCTGTTGCTTTTGATGCTAACGCAGATGAACGGCTAACACGCGGATTAATTTCTACAGCAATCAATTCTTCTGTTTCGGGATTTTGTGCAAACTGAACATTACAGCCGCCTGCAAAATTTCCAAGCGAACGCATCATTAAAATTGCCTGATTGCGCATATCCTGAAACGAAGTATCGCTCAATGTCATTGCCGGTGCAACGGTAATGCTGTCGCCGGTATGAATGCCCATCGGATCTAAATTTTCAACCGTACAAATAATAACAACATTATCATTTTTATCGCGCAATAATTCCAATTCATATTCTTTCCATCCCAGCACCGCTTTTTCTACCAACACTTCGTGAATAGGCGAAGCTTTTAACCCTCTTTCCAATGCAGAATCTAATTCTTCTTTATTATGAACAAAACTTCCGCCGGTTCCACCCAAAGTAAACGATGGACGAATTACCAATGGAAATCCTATTTCCTGTGCAAATTCTTTTCCTTCCAAAAAACTATTGGCAACATGGCTTGGTGCAACTTTAACGCCAATCTTAAACATTAACTGACGAAATTTTTCTCTGTCTTCGGCAGTATCAATCGCAGCAACATCAACACCAATTAACCTAACATTGTTTTTTGTCCAAACACCTAATTCCTCTGCTTCTTTACAAAGGTTTAATGCTGTTTGTCCGCCCATGGTTGGCAACACCGCATCGATCTGATTTTCTTCCAGAATCTGTTCAATACTTTCAACAGTTAATGGCAATAAATAAACCTTGTCGGCCATCATCGGATCGGTCATGATGGTGGCAGGATTACTGTTGATAAGAATTACTTTTATTCCTTCTTCACGCAAACTGCGTGCAGCCTGAGAGCCGGAATAATCGAATTCGCAGGCCTGGCCGATAATGATTGGGCCCGAGCCGATAATAAGTACAGATTTGATAGAATTGTCTATTGGCATGATTTTACAAATTGTGCAAATGTAAGGTTGTGGCAGGAAATAGGCGTTTAATTTTTAAAATTATCTTGCACCGGTTTAACAGCATCAATCTGCAGAAATTTTTATTTTTTGTATTTGAATGAATCAATTATAAAATATGACTGAATTAAAAGAAGGAATAAAAGCCCCCGCATTTTCAGGCTCCGATCAAAACGGAAACACAGTTTCTTTAAAAGATTTTATTGGAAAGAAAATTGTTTTGTATTTCTATCCGCACGATGATACACCAACCTGCACCAATCAGGCATGCAATCTCAGGGATAATTATTCTTTGTTGGTAAAAAACGGATTTGCAATTATTGGTATCAGTACCGATGAGGTGAAGAAGCATAAAAAATTCGAAACAAAATATAATTTGCCTTTTACCTTAATTGCCGATACCGATAATAGTATTGCAGAAAAATATGGTGTGTGGAAATTAAAAAAATTTATGGGCCGCGAATTTATTGGCATGCACCGTACCACTTTTTTAATTGATGAAACAGGAAAGATTAAAAAAATAATCCTTAAGCCCGATACAAAAAATCACGCCAATCAGATTTTGAGAATTTGGGACGAAAGTTAGTCGGTGGTTTTACTATTAACTGTGGTTATTATCACCACAAATTAATTGTGTTATTTACTATTTTAATTTGTTGCAATCGGGGATAGTTTTGAACTATTGAAAAACTACAATATCTCCAATGCACAATCAGGTTCCATATAATGAAAATGATCGCCTAAAAGAATTATATGGATTAAGAATACTCGATGAGCAATCAGAACAGGAATTTAATGATGTAGTAGAATTGGCTTCACAAATTTGCAATGTCCCTGTCTCTTTAATTTCATTATTAGAAGTAAATCGCCAGTGGTTTAAAGCAGCAAAAGGTTTGGATATTATAGAAACACCACGCGAAATAGCATTTTGTTCTTACAGCATTTCTGAAGAAGATGGCTTTTTCGAAATTGCAGATACATCAGTTGATACAAGGTTCAATAATAACAATGCAACCGAGTCCCATCTTCGATATTATGCAGGCACACCATTGGTTACAAGCCGCGGCTTTAAGGTTGGTACATTATGCGTTGCCGATATAAAACCAAACCGTTTAAATGCCCATCAAATATTTGCATTAAAAGTTTTAAGTCAGCAGGTAACAAAAATGATTGAATTAAAACTCGCCAATAATAAAGTAGAAAACCAGAATCAATATTTACAGCACGAAAACGAAATGCAGCAATTAATGCTTTCCATTATTGCGCATGATATTCGCAATCCGATTGCCGCCATTAAAGGCGTGATGGATTTTGTTGCCACCAACAATATTCCTGAAGCCGATAAACAAAAACTTACCGGCATGTATTCAGAACAGTTGGATACAACTCTTGACTTGTTAAATAATTTGGTTGACTGGAGTAAAATGCAAATAACAAGAAATGAAGTGATGATGCAGCGTTTGAATCTTTTCGAAACAGCAGAATCAATATTAAAACAGTTTCAATTAAGTGCGAGGTTTAAAAATAATTCTTTGATTAATTTGGTAGAAAAAGATTTGTATCTGCACACCGATAATAATATGCTTCGTTTTATTTTACGCAACTTAATTGCCAATGCAAACAAGTACACCGAAAACGGCAGCGTTACTGTATATGCCCACGGCGAAAAAGATAAAATTGTTTTTACCGTAAGCGATACCGGCACTGGAATGCAGAAAGAAAAAGTAAAAAATCTTTTCAATAAAACAATCGTTGAAAGTACACCGGGTACCAATTACGAAAAAGGAAGCGGACTTGGTTTAATACTTACCAAGGGATTTATCGATTGTTTAAACGGCAAGGTGGAAGTAGAAAGCGAAGAAGGAAAAGGCACAACCATATATTTATATTTTAACAGGTAATAATCATAAGCAGTTGGTTTTTCTTTATGCAAAATATCTCTTGTCTAAGAGATATTTTTTTTGTAACAAGCTTTGGTATTTCATGGCATAAAACAGATTGCATCCATTTCTCTTCTCCAATTGGAGAAGATGCCTGAAAGGCAGATGAGGCTTGCGTCGCACTCTTGTACGTCCGGTACTTTATTCATCAAAAGTTTATTTACGGAATTACTTCAAACAACATCACCTGCGTTTTTTCAAACAACATAAAATTATTATCGGCAATAAAAATTAAAGTCTTATGACCGTTAGGCAGATCAGGGCCAAAAGTTACGCCTTCAATATTATCTGTATAAATTTTTAAATCATCCATATTCAATAATAATTTTTTTGCTACAGGATGCATTGCAGGATTTTCTTTCAACGATTTTGTGTTAATGATATTTGTTGCATCATGCAAATCAGCTAAAAAAATTTTGATGGTGCAGGGCAATCGGCCGGTTGAAAACGAGCGTTCTATCACCAATAATTTATTTTCACCAACAGATAAAATATCCGGAATACCATTGATCTTAAAAGCATTTTCAGGAACTGCCGGATAAGCCACCGCATCTAATTCGTACGCATACTGAGCAATATTTTTTTTAGTGGCCATATCATATTTAAACAATCTTATCCATGCATTATTTTTTTTGATATCAGCCCTTGGCCCGTCTTCGTACAAAGGTTCTTCAAGATTAACAAACATGGTTTTAAAATCATCGGCAAAGGTTAATCCTTCCAATGTTCCGTTTTGCCGCGGGCCTTTTTCTGTTGCATGCATCAGCAAATTTTCGGGCAACGGAAAAGTATCAATATATTTTCCGTCGGGATAAATGATAGTGATAGCAGGATTTTCTAAAACAGTATCTTTTGCTTTTACAATTCTTTCGCCTTCGCTTGTCCAAAACATTTGTTTGGTAACAGGATTATAACGCAATGCCTCGGGGTCGGGCGTATGCGCTGCATCTTGTTTTGAATTGGGATAAGGTTTGCCATCAGCATTTAAAAAAGTGGTTATATCAACAAAAACAACCGTGTCTATTTTCTTTTCATTAAAAATAATTTTTGCAGTGTAATATCTGGCGGGATTGATGGCAGAACGATCATCACTGATCATGTAATACAATTTTTTTTCTTTATCATAATCAATGCCCGATAAGCCGCCAACAGTTGTTCCTTTAAACAAAAAATTATGCGGCACTTCATAATCGCCGATGAATTTTAATTTACCGATGGAAACATTTTGTGCAACCGTCAAGTTGCACATAAAAAAATTTATGAAGCATATTGTAAGAATGTTCTTTAAAAAATATTTCATCGCAAAAATTTTTTGCAATAAATATACAGAACAAATGCTGCGGAAATTATACTGCATCAATCGTACTTATAAATAAAATGTTTTGCAGTAAATTAGATATTTTAAATGTCCTTCGTTATAAAAATAAATTTTGTTTATGAAAATAGCTATTGTAACAATTATATTATTATTTGCAGGTTTTGCCGTGCAGGCACAATACAGCAAAGATGTTTTAATTGAAACTGTAATTAAAACCGATACTACTTCTATCGGGCAAAAAATAGTTTATCCCAACTTTTTAACCGATGAAATAACTATTTTAAAAGTCACCATCCCGCCGGGTAAATCCACCGGATGGCACAAACATTTATTCCCGGTTTTTGCTTATGTGATGAAAGGAACTTTAACAGTGGCAATTGAAAATAATAAAACGTTGCAACTGCACGAAGGTTCTTCTTTTGCCGAAGTAATCAATACATTTCATAACGGCAGCAACAACGAAAAAGAAAATGTTGTGTTGATTGCATTTTATATGGGCGAAAAAGGAAAACCATTATCTGTTTTTAAAGACACAACAACACCGCATTAAAAAAATAAAAAAGCTGCGGAAATCATCCGCAGCTTTCATTCAAAAAAAATAATTATTATTTAGCTACCTGCTCTAAATAATTCGAAAATTTATTTATTGCTTCGGCATCAATATTAATTTGCTCCTGTGCTTCTTTCCAGTTGCGTTGTTCGATGGCTTCGCGGATGCCCGGCATTGTTTTTACACCATAACCTGTATAAAATCCGGGAGCATAAATGGTGTGTTTAAACCAAGGCCTGCGTGGTAATCCATTTGCAGTAAGCAATTGTTGTTCGGCCTGATACAATGTTTTATTCAATGCCTCATGATCGCTTGATGATGCAAGAGATTTTTTCGATGCCTCTGCTAATTGAT
>DATAMD010000443.1:0-1780 GCA_036260755.1 Chitinophagaceae bacterium
GTGTGCAAAGGTAAGGTTTGATGTGTTTTGGTGGTGAATTGTATATATCGATGCAGTTTTTAAATGAAAATAGTCCTACTTAATTATTTAAGCAGGACTATTAATTCACCCCCCAGTGAATAAAACTTTTTGAGTTTGTGAAACAAATATAGATTTGTTTTTTGAGCGCACATACGGGAAAAACACCCTTTTTTTTGGTTTTTTCCCCGTATTCTGCAAATCGAAACAATCGTTTTTACGATGTACATTTGAGCCGGAAAAAATAAGATCGAACATTTTTAAAGTACGTTGAAATATGACATTTGAAGAATTAGTACAAAATCATTCTGCTGAAATGATTGAAAAGCTGGTTACATGGATTTTGAATGAAACATCGGTTGATATTCGGTTTGATTGTTTGGATGAAGATCAATGGTCGATTGTTACCATGTACCAGTACGAAGAAGATAAAGAGCTTTCGTTACGGCTGCATTTGAAAGACTGCTATGATCTTTATTTTGGTTATTATGATGATGAGGATGAATTTTTCGAAATCATTCATGAGCTTACCGAAGAAGAAAAAAATATTATCCCAGAAGTTTTAAAGAAGCTGCTGAAGAGAGTTTTGGATGATGAAAAAGATGTTTGCATCAACGGCACTTTCATCAAAGGGAAAAAATAAAATTACTTCATTAATAATTTATAGAATTTCTGCAACGAAGCCGTTTCGGCAGCATTGAGCGAATGTTCTTTTTTAAATTTTGATTGCAGCAATAATACTGCTTTGTGCTGCGGGTATCTGGAAAGTATATCGAGTAATTGTTGTGCCGTGTTTTTGTCTTCACTAACAGAAACATATTTCTTTGTTATCGGCGATTTATCGCGGTTGGGAAGTTTTGATATGGTTGCTTCGATGGTTGCCAGCCAACCGGGATTTATTTCATGTAATTTACTTGCCAAACTATGTAAGCCTTGTAATTGTTTCTTTGTAAGAAAGCCCCGGTCTTCGTACTGGTGCATCAAGCTCATTAAAAAAAGCGAATCTTTATCAACTGCATAGCAGGCTTCTAAAACTTTATTGATAATATCGATGCCTTGTTTTTTTTGTACCATGTTTATTTTTTTTTCTGCTGCTAAATAAAGTTATGCACAAAAATATTTGATTAAATTAAAATTGAACTGAATTAGATACTGTTTTTAATTACAAGAAATTATATAAAAAACCTTTGATTATTTTATTACATTGGAACCGCAGTATAGCTATAATATTTACCATCCCAGATATAAATAAGGTTGACTTTTCGAGTATCTCTTCCTACTAACCAATCTCTTCCGTCAATTGCTTTTCGTAATACAATCGGATAATCGGTTCTACCGGTTTTTTCCCATCTTCCCGATTTTTTTTGACCATAAGTTGCCCAATAATAAGTTCCGTTTGCATTAATGTATAAAGGATCAACTTTAGCAGTGCCGGTACTTGTGGTAATTTTTCTTTGATTGGTTACAGCATCTGTTGTTTCGTACACAGCGCCACTAACACCTGTTCTCCATTTGCGTATAAAAAAATTAATATTGCGTAATTCGTTATCAGGAATTTTTTGGTTGTTCAATTTTACCTCATTAGCCGGCTTAATATTTTCGATTGGTTTTGCTTTATATACTTCCATCTGTCCGTAAGAAAAATAATTAATGCAAGCACAAGCAATGGTTGTAATTAATACAACTCGTTTAATTAAACGTAACATGTAATTTTGTTTTAGTTGTAAAAGGGTAAATAAATTTACATATATTTTTAGAAAAT
>DATAMD010000444.1:0-2434 GCA_036260755.1 Chitinophagaceae bacterium
ATCAATGACTTTAGGTTCAGTAAAAGGGTCTGGATTTGCTAACCAGAGGTTATAAGCTCCAAGATATGCTGTGATATCAGGGGCACCGCCATTAGCCGGAGCACTCATTATCCCTTGCCAAATTGCAAAATGGTTATCTGCACCAACTACCGGCTGCAATAACATATGTATATCTGCTGTGACATCTACACTAAGTTGCCCCCAAAAACGATCTCCAACACTATATGGCAGTGAATTTCCATTTGCATCCTGAGGATAAACTAAATTAGAAAACGTGATAACAACAGTCCATCCATTTTAATTATGATAGTTACAAAAATAACTTCCGCTAAACTGATTATTATTATAAATCGGATTTAACGGATAAATTGTTTGAACTGTGTTTGTACCTCCCATGACTGTATTATGAGGTATAATTGGATTTAAAGCCAAATTTGTAGTTTGCAGCTCTTTTGTACAACTCTGAAATGCAACGACTAAAATAATAACAAATAAATAAGCTAACCTTTTCATGTTTTTGTTTTTATGTTATAAAATATTTAAGGTTAAAATTATTTAATACGTTTATTATTTCAGAATGTATTTGACGGTATTTTATTAAATTTTTTTTTATTTTATTTAAGCTAACAATCTATTAATTTGTAATCCTAAACAAAAGAGGCTATCTCATAATATTGAGATAACCTCTTTTACATTAAACTATGCTGAAACTAATTATTTAATTCTTTTTAATTGCTTCTTCAGTAACCCTCCAACCTGTTCCACCCATATAACCGTATCTTACATAAAAAGTTTTGGTAACGGGGTCGTATGTGTTATTACACATTGCAGAGCCCGACCATCCCGCTGTATAACCAGGACTACTTGTGGGCAATCCATTAGAGAACATTGTGTAAGGTGCACCGCCTGCGCCGGGTGCTGCAGTGATTGTAACAGCATTTGTTATTGGATCTGTAGTAAAAATTGCAATATATCCATTACCTCCTAGGTCTCCTAATTCAATTTGAAAGTCAACAGAATTTAATGGAGATGCAGTTTTTTGTCTTGCAATTGCTCTTGGTGATGAAGGGTGATAAAAATATCCGGTAGAAGTATAACTGCCTGCATACGGGTTCCCAATCAAATGATAAAATAAGGTATTAAAATTACCACTTATACTATTTCCTGCCCCATCTTTTATAGATATTGGAAGCATATAGTTTCTGCCATAGTCTGTTTTGTATGGATAAAAATATACCTTAATATCATCCGAATAGCTCTGTCCCTTCTTAACAGTTACACTTGTACTTTTAAAAGAAAAAGTAGAATCAGGAAATACAGAATATGTCTGGTTTGGATTTGCAGTATTATATGTAGCGAGAGCTGTTGCATCAATACCTAATGTAACGGTTACATCAGTTGGTGCTACTGTACTATTAGCATAATTTACATGAAAAACCATGCTATCAAGCAAATCAGTGCCGGGGAAAAGAATTGATTGTGAGCTAAATTGTCCCAATCCTCCTTCAGGAATCAGAACAAAAGGGCTAACACTAATTTCCGTTCCTTTATTTGCATCCTTTATACAAGAGCTAAAGGAAATGATGATCAGAAACATCAGCCCCCAAACTGTTTTATTTATATTATTATATATTTTCATTTTAAAAATTTTTAAGTTTATTAGAATTGCATCGCCTTATTAAGGCATCCAGAAAATTTTAGATGTGTGGTGATTGATAGTTCCCTGTGCATTTACATTTGTTGTATTAGTCAAATATTCGCTGGCGGGGTATAATATCCTTACAGGAATAGCCAATACATCAACATATTGCGAAACAGAAAGCGGTATATCAGCCGGCAATCCTAATCTGCGATAATCGGCCCATGCTTCAAAAGGAGTTACCGTATTCATTGCCATCCATTTTTGCCTGATGATGCATGCCAGTTGCTGTGTCGGAGTTGTACATGCTGCATAATTAGTATTTATGTTTCCTACCTGATTATAATAGCTTGTTGCATCACCTGCACCTAAATAGGTAAATGAAGCTTGTACACCTGATTGAAACAAAGTTTGAGGCGTATTGCTCAACCATCCGTTTAAACCTGCTTCGGCCTGTAGAAAATAACTTTCGGCTGCACTTATCAATATCGATGGTTGGCTTACTGATTTTAAAACACCCGGGCCAAACGTAGAAGAAGTATTAGCCGCATGGTTTGTTTGAGAACCGATTACATTTCCCTGATAAATACCGCCATTGGCTGTAGGCGCATACAGAAACTTATATCTGGGGTCATTGTTATTTGTGCCAAAAGTAATTGGATATTGATTAGCTCTCCAAAAATCTCCAATATAAGTTCCGGCTGTATTATAACACATACTCCAAAAAGGGTTCATTTGTCCGGTATTATTTGCATAGCCCGGATTTACGCCGGCATTAGTTGATAAAAATCCACC
>DATAMD010000449.1:0-3050 GCA_036260755.1 Chitinophagaceae bacterium
CGCATGCATTTTTTAAAGCATTATTATTTCTTGCAGCAGGATCTGTTATTCATGCCATGCACCACGAACAAGATATTAGAAAAATGGGCGGATTAAAAAAATATCTTCCAATCACACACATAACTTTTTTAATGGGATGTATTGCCATCTCCGGTATTCCGCCATTCAGCGGTTTCTTTTCTAAAGATGAAATATTAGCTGCTGCATTTGCAAAGAATCCTGTTTATTGGGGATTAGGTGTTGCGGGTGCCGCCATGACTGCATTCTACATGTTCCGTTTGTATGCAACAACTTTTTTAGGAACATTCAGAGGAACAGAAGATCAACAACATCATTTGCACGAAAGTCCTTCGGCAATGACCATTCCATTAATTGTATTGGCATTATTAAGTGTGATCGGCGGTTTTGTTGGAGTTCCCGAAATATTAGGCGGCCATCATTCATTACATCAATTTTTATCTTCTGTTTTAACAACAGAAGTTGCACACGAATCTGCGAAGAATACAGAATATTTATTGATGGGCATTTCTGTTGCGGTAGCTGCCATCGCCATCATTTTTGCCATTAATAAATTCAGTAAAAAACCTGAACTGGAAGATGCAACCGGTTTTGGAAAAGTATTGGAAAACAAATGGTATGTGGATGAATTGTATGATTCCATCATCGTTAAACCAAATAATGCAAAAGGGAAATTTTTGAAAAATATTTTCGAAAAAAATATAATTGATGCTGCGGTAAACGGCGTTGGTAAAATGATAAATTATTCATCACGCCAGATACGTTTAATTCAAAGCGGTTTGGTAAGCGGTTATATTTTATTTATGGTTTTGGCAATAATTGTGATGGTTTTGATTTGGGTGAATGATGGTTATATTTATAAATTTTTCTATAATCTTTTTTAAAAGCTGAAAGGCGAATAGAAATATGATTCCAGTTTTATTGATATTGATTCCTTTGTTAAGCGGCCTGATAACTTTCTTTTTGAAAGATGAGAAAGCTGCAAAAAGTTGGTCGTTGTTATCTTCTGTTATCACATTAGCAGTTGTGTTTAGCGGATTATTTATTTACAATCACAACAGCGAAACAATGTATGATGCCGAATGGTTGCCATCGTTGGGAAGCCGCTTCAGCCTTGCATTAGACGGCATGGGCAAAATGCTGACTTTATTAACTGCGGTTTCTTTTCCGGTTGTGTTTGCATCAACTTATAAAAATTTATACAAACAATCGGGAAGTTTTTATGGATTGATGTTGTTAACGCAAGCCGGATTAATGGGTGTGTTTCTTGCATCGGATGCATTGTTATTTTATTTCTTTTGGGAACTTGCTTTAATACCGATTTATTTTTTATGTTCTATTTGGGGCGGCGAAAAAAGAATTGCGGTTACATTTAAATTTTTCATTTATACATTTATCGGATCATTGTTGATGCTTGCCGGAATTTTAGTTTTATATTTTCAAACGGCCGATCATTCGTTTGCAATAAAATCTTTGTACAATCTTCATCTGTCAGTAAAAAATCAAAATATAATTTTCTGGTTATTCTTTATTGCGTTTGCTATTAAGATGCCGGTATTTCCTTTTCATACATGGCAGCCCGATACTTACGAGCAATCGCCAACAGCAGTAACCATGATATTAAGCGGTGTGATGGTGAAGATGGGAATATTTGCATTGGTGCGTTGGTTGATTCCGATTTTCCCGGATGCAGCACAACATTTCGGTACAGTAATCATTATATTTTCTATCATCGGAATGATCTATGCTTCGCAGATAGCCATTCAGCAAAATGATATAAAAAGATTAATTGCCTATTCATCCATTGCACATATCGGTTTAATGTGTGCAGCAATTTTTGCGCAAAATAAAATTGGAGTGCAGGGTGTGATGATACAAATGTTTAATCATGGTATTAATGTAATTGGTTTGTGGATTGTTGCCGATGTTATAGAACAACAACTTGGTACTCGTAAAATAAGTGAGCTTGGCGGATTGGCACAAAAAGCACCAACATTAGCCATCTTATTTGTAATAATGTCGCTGGCAAATATTGCATTGCCGTTAACCAATTCTTTTGTGGGAGAATTTTTAATGTTTGTTGGATTATTTCAATTTAATATTTGGGCAGCAGCCATTGCGGGCATCAGTATTATTCTGGCGGCGGTTTATACGTTGAACATGGTTCAAAAAATATTTTACGGCAATACTGTTTCGTTAACTGCCAATGCAGTTGATGCAAAAAATAATGTGCAATGGATTTTAATTGTTTTGGTTGTTGTTGTTATTGTTTTGGGTGTTTATCCGCAACCATTGATTAATTTAACTAAGGATACTGTAAATACAATTTTTGTAAATCGTTAGAGTAATTAGTTAGAGATGCAATGCAGCTCAAAACTCATAACTCATAACTTATAACTCAATATGAACGCGATTATACTTTCTGCTTTATTAGGTGTGGTGATGATGTTCAGCAGCATCTTCACTCAAAATAAAATTGCTATCCGCAATATTGCCATCATTGGCTTATTGGTTTTGCTGGCAGGTAATTTATTAAATATTTATACAGCATACAGTTTTGATATTGATTCGCACAACATGCTGCGTTTCGAGAAGTTTGGTTTATTCTTTAATACCATTGCAATTGTTTCAACTTTATTATATGTTATTTTAAGCGGAAGCGATATTGTAAAAGTGGGTAATTATCCTGCAGAATATTTTGCGCTGCTGTTTTTTGTTATGAAAAGCTATCGCAGCATTAAAAATAATACCATCTTATTAAGATGGAAGGATTGATACCGATTAAAATAATTAATACAGCAAATGCAACTAATGCAAATTTAAACCTGTTATTTATTTCTGATGTTTCGGCATCACCATCTTTAAAATACATTGCCTGTATAACACGGAAATAATAATAAACGCTTACCGCCGCAAATAAAACGGCAACTATTACCAGCCATAACGATGATCCGTTATTTTTTAAAGCAGAAGCCAGCATATAATATTTTGCAAAGAACCCCGCAGTTAACGGAATACCTGCCAGCGATAAT
>DATAMD010000454.1:0-2206 GCA_036260755.1 Chitinophagaceae bacterium
GTAACAGTAACCGATTGATGGGAACCTTATTATTTTGTCTTTCAAAAGTAGCCCCAACATAAAAAGCATTGTCGGGTTGAGACTAGAGAACTGCTTTTTGCGTTGCGAGACAAGGGAACAACTGTTTTTAGGATAGGTTAAGACTAGATGACTGTTGTTAAAGTTAATTACATTTTACCGTTCATCTTTCTGCTTTGGATATAAGTACACATCATCATACCATTGTCAGTAATAGAGCATATATAAACGGTGATATGTAAACTATTCGGCTTCCATATTGACCTGTAGTTGAAAATTTGATAAAATATTGAATATAATTTCAATGAAATATTTTTTAATAAGATGGAGTATGTAATGACAAAAAGAGAAGAACAAAAAGAAAAACGGCGACAAAGTATTTTGCGAGCTGGTCTGAAGATTTTTGCTTGTAAAGGTTATGAAGCAACGAAAATTAATGATATTGCAGAGGAAGCAGGAGTGAGCCTTGGCTTGCTATATCATTATTTTGAATCAGTAGAGATTCTTCATGAAGAATTGATTAACATTGCATTAGCAGGGCGTACAGGAAAATATTTCCCTCAATATGACAATCCTATGGATTACTTTGTAAAATCAGCAAGTCATATTTTCGACGTCGTAAAATCAGACCATGTTTATGCTGAATATTTTGTATTGATGAAACAGGCACAACGCAATCAGAACTTACCAATCCACATAAAAGAAAAACTGGAACAAAACGATATTATTGTTAAATCAATTACTACTATTGAAGAAGGTCAACGTCAGGGAATCATTCGCAAAGGAAATCCTACGGCTTTAGCAATGACATTTTGGCTTTCCATACAGGCATATGTGGAAATGATCGCTCTTAATCCTAATATACCTTACCCGGAAATTAATTGGTTTATTGATATATTAAGAGCAAGTAATGACCGGGAGAATTAATACACATTTCATTAGGAGGGAACAATATGATTTTAGAGAAAAACAATTACGACAAAAACGCACTTCTGAATAAAACCGTGCTGATCACAGGCGGCGGTGGTGGGATAGGCTTTGAGGCTTCACGCGCTTTTGCCTACATGGGCGCTAATGTAATCATTGCGGAAATAGACATTGACAGAGGGAAGCAAGCGCAAAAACGGATAAACGATGAACACAATAATGGAAACGCGGATTTTTTTCAAATTGACATTTCTGATGAAAAGCAGATTGATAAATTGTACGAGTATATAATGACCAAATACGCGAGGCTTGATGTCCTAATAAATAATGCCGCCGTTGTTCCGATGGGAGCTATTGAAATGGTTCGTATATCCGATTGGGATTTAAGCTATGCGGTGAACCTGAGAGCTCCTATCCTTTTAACGCAAAAATTCCTTTCTTCAATGAAGAAAACAGGCGGAATTATTGTCTTTGTACCATCAGGGGATACAAATCCGTATATGTCGGCTTATGAAATTTTCAAGACCGCGCAGGTGGAGCTTTGCAACACCTTATGTGAAGAAATTGACGGAATGGGCATTATTACATATTCAATAGCTCCCGGATTTGTAAAAACAGATACCGCTGTCAAAGCGGTAGAAATTGTGGCATCTTCAATGGGAATCACAGCAGAAGATTTTTACAAATCACTTGAGGAGTTTATAACAGATGCTGAGCTTGCAGGGGTGGGCTATGCCGTTTCTGTTGTAAACGCAAAACAGTATCACGGAAAAGAAATTATGTCTTATCAAGTGCTAATGGAAAGTGGTTTGATCAGTGACGATAAGGAAAGATCAAATTGCACGCAAACGCAGGTTGATTTAGATAATTTGTCATTATTGTTTACGAGTATTGCAGATGTTTTTTTTGACCAATATAAAAATTGGCAGAAGAAAAAACTGTTCCAAAAACAGTTTATACTTTCCGATTTCAAAAACCAAATGGGGCTGCCTGCTGAGAGCTTCAAAATACAAATTGAAGCCCTGCAAGGTCAGATTCACAATAATGAGTGGGGCAACTTTTTGGATAGCAAGCAGATGTTTATAAAGTGGCGGTGTTTTTATGAACATCAAATTAAACTGCTACAAGGTTATGAAAAGAATGCAGCACAATTGGCAAGCGATACAAAACTTTTAAATAGTTGGATTGAGAAACTACAAGAGATAATTAAAATATTATAGTATAGTAAAATTAAAGGTAAGGAGAAATCGCAATTATTGAT
>DATAMD010000057.1:0-11070 GCA_036260755.1 Chitinophagaceae bacterium
AAATCTTTTGTTCAGGAAAAAGCCATGTTTGGATTTTTTAAAAAGAATAGTGAAGATTATAAACGAAATGCAATTGGATTGGCTAAGGTAGAAGCGATTTATTTTCCTGCTATGACTTTATTGATTGGATTAAGTAATTTATTAACCATTGGAATTGGTGCATGGTATTTGGTGCATCATCAATATAATGTAACTGTCGGCACCATTACTGAATTTGTGATCTATATAAACATGCTTACATTTCCGGTAAGTGCCATTGGCTGGACTGCCAGCATGATACAACGTGCATCGGCATCGCAAAAAAGATTAAACGAATTTTTACAAACAACATCCGAAATAAAAAATAATACTGTTGAACAATCATTAAAATTAAACGGCGATATTATTTTCGATCATGTTACTTTCACTTATCCGCATACCGGAATTACCGCTTTACATAATTTTAATTTAACGATAAAGGAAGGAGAGAAGATATTGTTATTGGGGCGAACAGGCAGCGGCAAATCAACCATTGCGCAACTATTATTGCATTTTTATAATCCAACAAAAGGCAGGATAACGATTGGTGGAAAAGATATTCAAACCATCGCCCTGCAACAATTAAGAGAACAGATCAGTTATGTTCCGCAGGATGTTTTTTTATTCAGCGATAGCGTAGAAAGCAATATCAGCTTTGGTTTGCAGGCATCAACATCACACGAAACGGTTGAACAGGCTGCATTTTTTGCAAGTGTTCATAAAGAAATTCTTCGGTTCGATAAACAATACCAAACTTTAATAGGAGAGCGTGGCGTTACGTTGAGCGGCGGACAAAAACAAAGAATTTCTATTGCACGTGCATTGATAAAAAACCCAGAGATCGTGGTGTTTGATGATTGTTTAAGCGCCGTTGATGCCAAAACCGAAAACGATATTGTAAATAATCTGGATAAGTTTTTACACAATAAAACTGCCATCATCATTACACACCGCATATTTTCATCTTTTCGTTTTAATAAGATCGTTGTGCTGGAAGATGGTATGATAACCGAAGAAGGAACACACGAAAAATTATTAGAACAAAACGGTTATTATGCCGAATTATATCGTTTGCAATTAACCGAAGCATCATCACCAGATACCGAAAATGTTGTTGCTTAAAAATCAGTAAACTCCCGTTGTAAAATTTTGGCAATTCCAAAACAATCCTATATTTGCTTCACCTTTTAAAAAACTAATAGTTCACTAAAATTAAATTAGCTGTGGCGTACGAGAACAACGACAAGAAATTAGAAAGTGTTTACAGTAAAAGAATCAGAGCCGGAAAAAGAAGAACTTACTTTTTTGATGTAAGGGCAACTCGTGGTAATGATTATTATTTAACCATTACAGAAAGCAGAAAACGTTTTGATGATAATGGATACGACCGTCATAAGATCTTTTTGTACAAAGAAGATTTTAATAAGTTTATTAAAGCATTAACCGAAGCAGTTGATTATGTAAAGACTGATCTGATGTCCGATTTTGATTTTGATGCGTTCAATCACGAATACAATGATACCGAAGGAAATGAAACATCAATGGTTGCTGAAGCCGATCAGGAAGTTATAAAAATTACAGAACCTACAACTCCGGTTGTAGAAGCACCTGCACCGCCACCTGCCGATAACGGCGCACACGAAGAAGTTGATAAATGGTAATAATAACCTTGCAAATAATTAAAAAGCCGTTCTGTAAAGAGCGGCTTTTTAATTTTCGTTTTGTACAGGTAAAGAGAAAATAAAAATATAATAATAAGTTTCTTTTTCTTTTCTCTTGAAAGAAAAGAAACAAAAGTTCAAGGCTGCAGAAAAACAGCTAAAAATTGATTGCATTCGCTAAAATGAAAAAAGTCTAAAGCCAAACTTTTGTAAGATGAAATATCGAAGCTCTGTTAAATACAATTTATTATAACCAAGCATTTTTCATTTTTAACTGCCTAATGGCAGTTGCTCATTCCTTCAATTTTCTTAACGCTGTTTTTCTGAGGCCGGAGAAATGCAGACAGCCAGTGTTTTGTGTATGATATCTGTGATTCTATAGTTGAAGTCACAGTAGTACAACAGCCACATCAGGGTACCTACCCGAAAATGGGCTGTTATCATTTTCGGGGGTCTTTTTTTGTTACTTTTTTGGACAAGCAAAAAAGTAAGAATAAAAACAATCTTATAGTATTTAAAAGCCATCAGGATTTTTTCTTACAATGCTAGAGGGCTTCTTATATTCCTTTCTCCATCCAAATATCGCAACCGCAATGCCCGCTGTTGCCAAGCGATCCCTTTAAATATGTAAACCCGAATTTCTCGTACACTTTTACAGCTTTGCTTAATTCGGGCATTGTTTCCAAATACACTTTTGTAAAGTTCATTTCTTTTGCAACTTCCAGGCATTTATTAATCATCATTCTTCCCAAACCCAATCCACGTGCATCTTTCGAGAGGTACATTTTTACCAGTTCGCAATAACCTTCAGGCAAATTAGCTGTCGGAAAAATACCTGCACCGCCAATTATTGTACCGTTTAATTCCGCAACAAAATATTTACTGTTGGGTGTTGAAGAAAATAATTCGTACAAATGATCTGTTGCTTCATCAAAATAAACAGTGCCGTATTTGGCAGCATTAAATTCTTCCAAACTTTTTCTGATGATGCTTGCCAGTGCAGCATTATCGCCCGGTTCAATATTTCTTACAACAACATTTTGCATAATTTATTTTTATGTTACCGGCAGCATAACTTTCATAAGCTCTTGCGGCGTCGCACTCTTCAACGTTCAGCACTTTATTCAGCAACGGGAATCGTTAATCGTAATTCGCAAGACTATCAACGTTACAAGCTGGCGATTCACGATTTACGACTTAGGTTTTTCAAAACTAATTATCGTTTCTAAAAAACTTATACGCATTAATTAATCCGTTCGTAGAAGAATCGTGAGCCGATATATTATCATTATTTTCTAATTCAGGTAATATTTTATTGGCTAATTGTTTGCCCAATTCAACACCCCATTGATCGAAGCTGAAGATGTTCCAAATCACACCCTGCACAAAAATCTTATGTTCATACAAAGCAATTAAACTTCCTAATGTATGCGGCGTAATTTTTTTCACCAAAATAGAATTAGTTGGTTTATTGCCCGCAAATATTTTAAAAGCTGCAAGCTTCTTAATTTCTTCTTCTGTTTTATTTGCTTTCATCAATTCAACCTTCACTTCATTTTCACTTTTGCCATTCATCAATGCTTCTGTTTGTGCAAAAAAGTTCGAAAGTAATTTTACATGATGGTCGCCGATAGGATTATGGCTTTGTGCCGGTGCAATAAAATCGCAAGGTATCAATGGTGTTCCCTGATGTATCAATTGGTAAAAAGCATGCTGCCCATTGGTTCCGGGCTCACCCCAGATAACCGGGCCTGTTGCATAGTTCACTAAATTGCCGTTACGGTCAACACTCTTGCCGTTGCTTTCCATATTGCCTTGTTGAAAATAAGCGGCAAAGCGGTGCAGGTACTGATCGTACGGTAAAATGGCTTCGCTTTGAACACCAAAAAAGTTAGTGTACCAAATGCCAATCAATGCCATCAACACCGGAATATTTTTATCGAATTTTTCCTGTTTAAAATGTTCATCAACTGCATAAGCGCCCTGCAATAACTTTTCGAAATTATCATAGCCAATAGTTAATGCTATTGATAATCCGATGGCGCTCCACAACGAATATCTTCCGCCAACCCAATCCCAAAATTCAAACATATTGGCTTTATCAATTCCAAATTTTACCACGTCTTTTTCATTGGTACTTAATGCTGCAAAATGTTTGGCAATATGTTTTTCATCTTTTGCATGTTCCAGAAACCAGGCCCTTGCAGTGTGGGCGTTGGTCATCGTTTCCTGCGTAGTAAAAGTTTTTGATGCCACTAAAAACAAAGTCTCCTCTGCTTTAACTTTTTTTAATGTTTCGGCAATATGCGTGCCGTCAACATTACTTACAAAATACGATTGAATGCCATGCACCCAATAAGGTTTCAATGCTTCTGTAACCATCACAGGGCCAAGGTCGCTGCCGCCAATACCGATATTTACAATGTATTTTATTTTTTTGCCGGTGTAACCTTTCCATGAACCGCTGTGAATTTGTTCGCAGAACGATTGCATGTGCTTCATCACTTTTTTTATCAATGGCATGATATCTTTTCCGTCCACCAGAATGGCACTGTCCGAAAAATTTCTTAATGCAGTATGCAATACGCTGCGTTGTTCGGTTTCATTGATCTTTAAACCTGCAAACATATCATGAATGGCATCTTTTAATTTGCATTCTTCGGCCAACTGCAATAAGAGTTGTAATGTTTTTGGATTGATGATGTTCTTTGAATAATCAAAAACAATTTCATCCAATGTGACAGAGAATTTTTGAAAACGTTCTTTATCGGCCGCAAAAAGATCTTTGATCTGCTTGCGGCTCATTTCTTCTTCAAAATGTTTTTTCAGTAATATCCACGCTTGGGTATTGGTTGGATTAATTTTTGCTAACATATTTTTCCAGTTGTTTATAGGGTTTTAATAACTTGTATGGTTTGGTTCACCATTTCGTTGGTAATATCTAAATGAACTACGATTCTTACCTGCGTGGGTGAAATGGCTATGGCAAGAATACTATGTGCTTTTAGTTGTTCGGCAAATTGCTGCGATGTAAATCGGCCTTTTATTTCGAAGATGATGATATTGGTTTCTACCGGCAGTATCTCTCCCACAAAATCTTTTTCTTTTAATACTGCAGCAATTGCTTTTGCATGCCAATGATCTTCAGCTAATCTGGCTATATTATGTTCCAAAGCATAAATACCTGCTGCTGCCAGAATTCCTGCCTGGCGCATTCCTCCACCAAATACCTTGCGTATCCTTCTTGCTTTTTTGATAAAATTTGTTGTTCCCAATAATACACTTCCAACAGGAGTACCTAATCCTTTGCTTAGGCAAACCGAGATGGAATCGAAGACTTCTCCGTATTGGTGGGCTGTTTCGTCTTTGGCAACAAGAGCATTAAATATACGGGCTCCATCTAAATGAAACTTTAAGTTATTTTGCAGGCAAACTGTTTTAATACGTTCAATCTCAGTAAAATCGTAACAACTTCCACCACCCCTGTTCGCTGTATTTTCCAACGACACCAAGGTAGAAACAGGTTTATGAATATCATTAGGATTGATAGATTCTTTTACCTGTGCCGCAGTAATACGCCCCCTGTTTCCTTCTATCAATCTAACCGAACAACCACTGTTAAAAGCAATACCGCCACCTTCATATTGATAGATATGCGATAGTTTATCGCATATCACTTCATCGCCGGGTTGTGTATGTGCTTTAATGGCAATTTGATTGGTCATGGTACCGCTCGGGCAAAATACGGCAGCTTCGTAACCAAAGATAGCAGCAGTAAGACTTTCTAACTTATTTACTGTTGGGTCTTCTCCAAAAACATCATCACCCAACGGCGCTTTCAGCATGGCTTCCAGCATGCCGGCACCCGGTTTGGTAACCGTATCGCTTCTGAAATCTATCATGTTTGCGAAGATAAAGCGTAATATTTATCCGTTGGAAAGATTGGGGATAAATGTAAAATAGATTTTAGTAATTCACCTGCTACACTTTTTTAAAAAGAAAACACAAATTTTAGTCATTATCATTGAAAGTATTTGCGCTTATCGGCATTATAGCCATATCCGTACCTTTTTGTAAGTTTCTTCGGAAGTTGTTATTCGAGCAGGTATGAACAAACAGCAATAAGGAATTACGAAGAAAGCGTGGTCAAGAACCAGGAAAAAAGGGCTCAAGTTGTAAAAAACATTTTTATAAAGAATAGTTATAACTGCTTTTTTTTGCCCATTTCATCAAGTTTTTCCACAAAAACTATTATTATCGGCTGCCATGACTTAACTTTGCACGCCCTTGTAAAAAAGAGGGATGGTTTTTCAGGCTACAATTTGGAACTTAACACAACTTTTATCTTATTACTACGTTTATAAACAGTAACAATAGACTATGAGGCAGCTTAAAATAGCAACACAAATTACGAATAGAGATTCTCAGGCAGTTGAAAAATACCTGCAGGAGATCTCGAAGATACCTATGATTACGCCTGAAGAGGAAACAACGCTGGCTCAAAAAATCAAGATGGGTAATCAGCGTGCATTAGATAAATTGGTGCAGGCTAACTTACGTTTCGTGGTATCAGTTGCTAAACAATACCAACACCAGGGTTTATCTCTGAGCGACCTGATTAATGAAGGTAATCTTGGTTTGATTAAAGCTGCACAACGTTTTGATGAAACAAAAGGTTTCAAATTCATTTCTTACGCTGTGTGGTGGATCCGTCAATCGATTTTGCAGGCTTTGGCCGAACAAGGCAGATTGGTTCGTCTTCCTCAAAATAAAATCGGTACTTATAATAAAGCCAATAAAGCATATATGGCTTTTGAACAGGAACACGAACGTGAGCCATCAACAGAAGAATTGAGCGAGATTTTAGAAATGAGTGAAACCGAGATCAATAATATATTTCAAAGTAATACCCGTCACACTTCATTAGATGCACCGGTTCATGAAGCCGAAGATGTAGCCATGGGTGATTTGTTGGAAGGAAGTGATGATACCGATGAAGATGTGATGAAAGATTCTTTGAGAGAAGAAATCCGCCGGGTTTTAAAATCATTGAGCCCGAGAGAAGCAGAAATTGTAAATGCTTATTTTGGATTAGATGGCGAAAACGGTGTTACCATCGAACAAATTGGAATGAAATACGATCTTACTAAAGAACGTATTCGCCAAATTAAAGAAAGAGCCATTAAGCGTTTGCAGAAAGCAAGATACAGCAACGCTTTAAAAGCATATTTGGGATAGTTTGTAAAAGGTAAAGTTGTAAAAGCCCTTCAATAAAAATTGAGGGGCTTTTTGTTTTCCCCAAATTAATATTGTTTGTGCAAAATCAACATGGCTTTACGCGAAAGGAATAATAATTTTGTTCGTCAATAAATAAAAAGAAAAGATGAGTAAAGAAATATCAGAAAAAGTTCATGTATTAATTATCGGTTCTGGTCCTGCAGGATATACTGCTGCTATTTATGCTGCCCGTGCCAACATGAAACCCGTGTTGTATCAGGGGATACAGCCGGGCGGACAATTAACCATCACCACCGAAGTAGAAAATTATCCCGGCTATCCTGATGGTGTTCAGGGCCCCGAAATGATGGTGGAATTCGAAAAACAAGCTGCACGTATGGGTGCAGATATTCGTTACGGAATTGCAAGTAAAGTTGATTTTTCATCACAACCTTATAAAGTAGAAATTGATGAAGAAAAATGGATCGAAGCTGATGCAGTAATTATTTCAACAGGTGCATCAGCAAAATGGTTAGGCATCGAAAGCGAACAACGCTTAAACGGTTATGGTGTTAGTGCCTGTGCTGTTTGTGATGGTTTTTTCTTCCGCGGTAAAGAAGTTGCGATTGTTGGTGCAGGCGATACTGCTGCCGAAGAAGCCATGTATCTGGCAAAACTTTGTACAACGGTTCACATGATTGTTCGCCGCGACCAGATGCGTGCCAGCAAAGTAATGCAGGAAAGAGTGATCAACACGCCTAATATAAAAATTTATTGGGATAGTGTTACCGATGAAATTCTTGGAGAAAAAAATGTAGAAGCTGTAAAAATCAAGAATACGAAAACAAACGAAATACAACAAGTGCCTGTCAGTGGATTTTTTGTTGCTATCGGGCATCAACCCAACAGCGATATTTTTAAAGGCTGGATCGATATGGATGAAACAGGATACATCAAAACTATTCCCGGAACATCTAAAACAAACCTTGAAGGTGTTTTTGCAGCAGGCGATGTACAGGATAAACATTACCGTCAGGCAGTTACTGCAGCAGGTAGCGGTTGTATGGCTGCATTGGATGCAGAAAGATATTTGAGTGCAAAGGGATTAGTGTAAATCATCTTCAGAAATTACTTTAAATTTCTTTAATCTCGAATCAAATTCAAATTATTTATTGCGGAAGATACCCTCTGCAGCAACGTTTTTTTACGGAGAAAAAAGGGTGTTTTCCCCGTTGTCGGGTAATTAACTTAGGCTTATATTTATGGGTTATTTATTTTATCCATAAATCTTATTATATGCCACACAAAATTTCCCGCTATGGTTGGCAACCCGATTTGCCCGATCAAAGAGATTTGGTGTATGCCGCACCACGTCCGGTTTTAAAAGTATTACCTTCAAAAGCAGATCTGCGAAAAAAATGCCCTGCTGTTTATAATCAGGGGCAATTGGGAAGCTGCACTGCCAATGCTATTGGCGCTGCATTTCAGTTTGAACAAATGAAACAGGATGCAAAAAATTCTTTTATTCCATCACGTTTATTTATTTATTATAACGAAAGAGTGATTGAACATTCTGTAAACAGCGATAACGGTGCACAAATTCGTGATGGCATAAAAACGGTGCATCACAACGGTGTTTGTCCCGAAACCGCATGGCCTTACGATGTAAATAAATTTGCAAAAAAGCCATCAGCCAATTGTTACACCATGGCCGAGCAACATCAGGTATTATCTTATCAAAGAGTTGCAAGAACATTAAATCAAATGAAAGGTTGTTTGGCCGATGGATTTCCGTTTGTGTTTGGATTTACGGTGTATGATTCTTTTGAAGGAACACAAATTGCCAAAACCGGTAAATTAAATATGCCTGCAAAAAACGAAGCTGTTGTTGGCGGACATGCAGTGATGGCTGTTGGTTACGATGATGCTGCCAAACGTTTTATTATTCGCAACAGTTGGGGCAATGGATGGGGATTGAAAGGATATTTTACCATGCCATACGATTATTTATTAGAAACAAATTTATCGGATGATTTTTGGACCATCAGGCTGGTAGAAGATAATCCGGCTCTTAAAAGAAAAAAAATAAAATAAATTCCGTACAGCTTGAAAATAAAAAGGTTGTCGACATGTTCGGCAGCCTTTTGCTAAATTAAATTGTAAAAAAATCTCATCACCATATCTTTATTATCATGTTGTCAATTCATCTTAATCAGCTTAAATTTCAGGCTCATCACGGTTTATATGATGAAGAAAAAATATTGGGAAACGAGTTCGAAATAAATGTTACCGTAAAATATCATCCGCAGGAAATCCCTTTGGTTGAAATAAAAAAAACACTCGACTATACTTCCGTTTATAATTTATTGAAAGAGCGCATGCAACAACCGGTTCAATTATTAGAAACATTTGCAACAGAAACTGCATTAGAAATTTTACGCCAGTTTAAATTGGCTGAGGAAGTAACAATATCCATCAAAAAATTGCATCCGCCCATTTCAAATTTTGAAGGAAATGTTGCTGTTAGTTTCGGCATTAAAAGAAGCGAATTAGTAAATAAATAATTTTATAGAATCTTCATCATGAAAATAATATTCCTGTTTTTCTTTTCCGCCATTTCATTTTCTGTGCCGGCGCAGGATGTAAATCTTTTATTAAAAGAAGCTTCTAATTCAGAACATCAGTTTAAAGAAGATGAAGCACTGAGCAAATACAAACAAATTTTATTGGTTGATGGGAATAACAGTAAAGCATTGGTAAAAGCAACCGAATTAAGTTGTTTAACAGGAGAGCGGTTATTGAATAAAAATGATAAAAGAATTTATTTCGAATCGGCATTGGCTTTTGCAGAAAGAGCTATTGCTGCCGATAGTATTAATGCAGATGCTTACTATGCAAAATCGCTGGCATGCAATAAAATGATTGAGGTTGAAACAGAAAATAAAAAAGTAAACGGTTTTATCAGAGACTCGAAACTGAATGCCGACAAGGCTTTGAAGTTAAATGCCAATCATGCCAAAGCTAATTTTATGGAAGGCAAATGGCATTACGACATGATTACTTTAAATTGGGCTAAACGTTTTACCGTTAAAACTTTTTATGGCGGATTGCCCGAAGCCGATTTGGATAAAGCAATTACTTACTTCGAAAAATGCAGAACCAGTGATCCGTATTTTGTATTAAACGGATTGATGCTGGCAAAAGCATATAAATTAAATAACCGCCCCGCACAAACTATCGACATATTAAAACGCGTAGTTAAAATGCCGCTGCGAACTTTTGATGATAATGCATTAAAAGCCGAGGCTCAAAAATTATTACAAGACCTTGAATAAATATTTTATGGAACTACAACAACTGTTCGAACAAGCCGCCATCAACAGCAAAACATTATCTGCAAAACCCGATAATGAAACTTTATTGCAATTGTATTCGTTGTACAAACAGGCAACCGAAGGCGATAACAATGGCGATGCACCAACCAATCCATTCGATTTTGTTGCCAAAGCAAAACATACTGCCTGGGAGCAATTAAAAGGCACAAGTAAAGAAAATGCAATGCAGCAATACATCGATCTGGTAAATAAATTGAAAGGATAATTTTTTTTGTTGGCGATCTTTTGTTTTTCATAGCATCGCCTGTTGCCACGCTCGTTTCAAAGTTCCGTTTTCAGGGCAACAGAAAACATCCGGAGTTTTAAAATACCTCGGATGTTTTTTAATAGTCCAATAAAAATTACTTTTTATTTCAACAAATAACTAAAGCCAATACCAATATTGCCTAAGCTGCCACCCGAGAGGCTGGAAGATAAATTAAACCTGTTGTTTTTATCAACTTGTGACGAATTTGAATAAGTTGTTTTGCTACCCGAAAATGAAACAGCTAAAATATTATTAAGTGCAGCATTAACTAACAACCTTTTATTTAATTTATAAGTAATTCCCGGAACAGCAGAAATTCCAATGTTTATACTATTTGTTTTTTGTATCGACTCAACCCCACCAGAGTTTGAATTGTATGAACTAAAACCATAATTTCCCGATGCATTCCATGATATAAACCCATATAAATTTTTAGCTAATTGTTTGTAATAAGCAGAAAAAAAATTTAACCCGATTTGATTTGCAATACTCTTGTATGAATTAGGAAGAACTTCTTGTTTTTGTGAGGTGT
>DATAMD010000059.1:0-4115 GCA_036260755.1 Chitinophagaceae bacterium
AAATTATCAGGCAATAAAAGATACGCTTGGTTATTTAAAAAGATTAGGAATTAATGCAATTGAATTAATGCCTGTCAACGAATTTGAAGGAAACATCAGTTGGGGATATAATCCTAATTTTTATTTTGCTCCTGATAAATATTACGGAACAGAAAATGCATTGAGGCAATTAATTGATGCCTGCCATCAACAGGGCATAGCCGTGATAATGGATATTGTAATGAATCATTCATTCGGTTCATCACCAATGGTTCAAATGTATTTTAATTCGGCATTAAATATTCCTGCTGCAAATAATCCATGGTTCAATCAATATGCAACACATGCTTATAATGTGGGTTATCAATTCAATCACCAAAGTCAGGCTACCATTGATTTTCGTAATCGTGTTATCAAACATTGGTTAACAAAATATAAGGTAGATGGGTTTAGATGGGATTTGGCTAAAGGATTTACTCAAACAAATACATGCGATGCTACCGGTGGTAATTGTAATGTTGGTACATGGGGAAATTATGATGCAGGCAGAGTATCAACATGGAAAAATATTTACGATACTATTCAATCTATATCACCCAATGCATATTGCATTTTGGAAATGTTTGCCGATAATTCGGAAGAAACTGTTGAAGCCAATTACGGTATGTTGATATGGGGAAATATGAATTCTGCGTTTAACCAGTCAACAATGGGTTACAGCAATCCTTCATGGGATTTAAGTTATGGTGTTTATACAAACCGCGGATATAATTCTGCCAATCTTGTTACTTATCAGGAAAGCCATGATGAAGAAAGATTAATGTATAAAAACGAATCATTTGGTAATAGCAGTGGTTCGTACAATATAAAAGATACGGCAACAGGCCTGAAGCGAAATGCAATGGCTGCGGCATTTTGGGCTATGATACCCGGACCAAAATTAATGTGGCAATTTGGTGAATTAGGATTTGATTATTCTATTAATACTTGTTCGGATTTAACCATAAGTAATAACTGCCGCTTAAGCCAAAAACCTTTGGGATGGAGCTATTATGCAAATGCCAACAGGTATGCTTTATATACGGTGTATTCGAAATTGCTTAATCTGAGAAATAATCCAAAATATATAAACGCTTTTACAACGGGTTCTATTAATTATAATTTTACAAATGCATTTAAATCATTAATTGTAACAAGCGATTCTTTGAGTTATGTTGTAATAGGCAATACCGATGTTGTATCTCAAACCGGTTCTGTAACTTTTCCAACTGCCGGTACATGGTACAGTTATTTAACAGGAACAACAATAACCGCAAGCGGAACTGCACAATCAATTACTCTACAACCCGGCGAATATTATGTTTATACCAATCGAAATTCGGGTGGCACACTTGCAACAGCGGTTGTACCGGTGAATGATGTGTTGAATGATTTAAAATTATTTATTGCGCCAAATCCTGTAAATGGCGCAACAACAATTGAATATTATTTACCCGAGAGTGGAAATGTATTAATGAATGTTGTTGATATGAACGGGAAAAAAGTTGCAACATTAGTTAATGGATTTAAGGCTAAAGGAAAACAAAGCATTGCTATAAACAGCAACGGATTTAGTACAAGCAGGTCGGCAAATGGAATGTATTTATTGCAATTGCTGGTAAATGGAAAAGAGAGAACAGAAAAATTTATAATAACCAAATAATAAAGCAACATAAATTAACTAACGTTTGTCTGTATTATAGCTAATGTGTAAAAAATACACGCCATATAATACAGCCATCTCAAAAAAGTGAATTAAAACTCAACATAGATCAAAACTCTTTACTTGTTAAACCAGTAAACTAAAAATTATGAATGTAAAACGACTGCTTGCTGCGATGGTATTACCGCTGGTATTTTTTGCATTACCTGCATTATCGCAAGACAAGGTTGTTACCGGTAAGGTAACAGATTCGAAAGACGGGAGTGCAATGCAAAATGCCACCGTAAAAGTTAAAGGAACACAAATTGCAACTCAAACAGATGCAACCGGTTCTTTTAAAATTAAAGCACCTTCTTCTGCAACAACATTGGTTATTTCTTCAGTTGGCTATGCGAATATGGAAGTTGCTATTGGAAGCGGAACAGTAAATGTTTCACTTACACAAACCAGCGCTGCATTAGGCGAAGTTGTGGTAATTGGTTATGGTACAGTTCGGAAAAAAGATTTAACGGGATCTATATCTACCGTAAGTGCAAAAGATTTTCAACAGGGTACTATTACAACTCCCGAACAATTAATTTCAGGTAAAGTTGCTGGTGTATCTATTACATCAAATGGTGGTGCTCCCGGTTCAGGAAGTGTTATTCGCATTCGTGGTGGTTCATCTTTAAATGCAAGCAACGACCCATTATATGTTATTGATGGGATGCCAATTGAAAATGCAGGCATCGCAGGTGTTGCTAATCCAATGAGTTTGATCAATCCAAACGATATTGAAACATTTACCATCTTAAAAGATGCATCTGCTGCAGCCATTTACGGTTCACGAGCGTCTAACGGTGTTATCCTCATCACTACTAAAAAAGGTAAAAGCGGAAAGCCGGTATTTAATTTCAGTACTCAATTATCTGCAGGTACTGTTACTAATACGCCAAGTATTCTTGCACCTAATCAGGTACGTCAAATAGTAACTGCTAATGCAGGTATAAACGGCTTGCCTAATTTAACTTCATTAATCGGACCTGCTTATACAGATTGGCAAAGTCAGATTTATCAAACCGCAATGGCAAACGATAATAATTTAAGCGTTTCGGGTTCATTAAAAAATCTGCCATACCGCCTTTCTTTAGGTTTTATGAATCAGAATGGTGTTTTAAAAACAGATAATTTACAGCGTACTTCTTTAGGTATCAATATTAGCCCTCTTTTATTAAAGAATCATTTGAAAATTGATTTGAATTTGAAAGGATCATACAGTACCAGCAATTTTGCTAACCAAGGCGCTATCGGCGCTGCAGTATATTTCGATCCTACTCAAAAAGTTTATTCGGGCAATAGCCGTTTTGGTGGCTACTGGGAATGGTTAAATCCAAATTCAGTTTCAGGCCTTCAACAATTGGCGCCAAGAAATCCATTGGGATTATTGATGCAACAATCTAATAAAAGCATCGTAAGAAGAAGTGTGGGCGATGTTGTGGTAGATTATAAATTTCATTTCTTACCGGAGCTACACGCTATTATTACTGCAGGTTATGATATATCGGAAGGAACAGGAACCAGTGTAATACCTGATAGCGCTGCATCAAATTATAATCGTTATAAAGATGGTAATAATGTTTATCATGGTGGTGTAAATACACAGTATAAACAAACCAAGTCTAACACTTATTTAAACTACAGTTTATCGTATGTGAAAGAACTTAAATCAATCGACAGTAAGATTGAAGCATTGGCTGGTTATGAATACCAAGATTTCTCAACAACAAATTATAACTATCCCGATATTACTTATGATGGGACAGTAGTTACTACTCCAACTTTCCTTTCAAATACACCTGAAAACAGGTTGATCTCTTATTTGGGAAGAGTTATTTATACATTTAAAAACAGATATATTTTAACAGGATCAATTAGAAGAGATGGTTCTTCAAAATTTAATCCTAATAATCGCTTTGGTACTTTCCCATCTGGCGCATTTGCTTGGAAAATTAAAAACGAATCTTTCCTTGCAAACGTTTCTGCCGTATCTGATTTGAAACTTCGTGTTGGATATGGTGTTACCGGTCAGCAGGATGGTATTAACGATTACGATTACCAAACTTTCTATAGTTTAAGTAATTCTACTGCACAATATCAAATAGGAAATAATTTCTATCAAATGTACAGGCCGGGCGGTTATTATTACAACAGAAAATGGGAACAAACAGCAACTACAAATGTTGCAATTGATTATGGATTTCTTGATAACCGTATCAGTGGTAGCATCGAATATTATTATAGAGAAACAACAGATCTGTTGAATAATATTGCTCAGTCTGCCGGTACCAATTTCTCTAATCAGATTGTTGCAAACATTGGTAGCATGACAAACAAAGGAGTAGAGTTTACCATTAATTTCCAACAAATCCGAAAAAAAAATATAACATGGGATGTA
>DATAMD010000458.1:0-1916 GCA_036260755.1 Chitinophagaceae bacterium
AGCATCGAGCCATGAGCTTCGAGAAAAATGTTCATAGTTTTCTTCAGTTGAAGTGTGCGACGCAACCATCGGCCCACAAAGGTTTACAGCCCGTAACAAAAAACCAATAAACCAATAAACAAATAAACTAGTAAACCAATAAACCAATCGACCAATAAACATTTGCTCTACTTCGCCACATCTATCTTTACTTTTTTATTTTTTAGTTTTTCGTTTTTGATCAGTTGCAAAACAGCGTTTACTTTTATTTTTTTAATGGCAACAAAAGAAAAAAAATCTTTCACATCAATTAAACCTATATCTTCTTTTTTTAATTGCCCTTTGTTCGATAAAAATCCAACAATATCAATTTTGTTTACTTTATCTTTTTTGCCCGCAGCAATGAAGAGTGTTGTCCACGCCGGTTTTGCGGGCAACACCAATTCATCGGGCAAATGCAGTTGTTCAACCGGTCCGGCAATATAAGCGGGTAATTTTTCTTCATCCGATAAAATTAAAATTACTGTCCCGCTTGCTTCAACCCTTGCCGTTCTTCCGTTGCGGTGTGTAAAAATTTCTTCGGTATTCGGCAAATGATAATGAATGATGTAACGGATGTTTGGAATATCCAAACCACGTGCCGCCAAATCGGTTGTTATTAAAATATTAGATGTGCCGTTTCTGAATTTGCACAAAGCGCTGTCTCTTTGTTGTTGCTCCATTGCACCATGATAAAACTCGTTGTAAATTCCTTTATCGGATAATAATTTGCTTACCCGTTCAACCGATTCGCGGTGATTACAAAATACAATCATCGAACGTCCGCCCAGCATACAGATCAGGCGGAACAAAGTTTCTATCTTATCTTTTTCTTCCGAGTAAACTGTTTTGATGGCTAATTTTTCTTCGCTTATTTCTTTATCCGATAAAAAATTAATTTTCTTGGCATCATTCAAACCAATGAAGGATGGTATTTCTACCGATTCGGTTGCCGATATTAAAATTCTTTTTTTTGATCGAAGGCAACGAACCAATGATAAAAGATATTTCTTCGCTAAAACCCAATTCAAGCGATTTATCAAATTCATCCAACACCAAAGTCTCAATAGAATTTAAAGTAATATTTCCGCGGCGGATATGGTCGGCAATCCTGCCGGGCGTACCAACCAATAATGCAGGCGGTTGCAATAAATTATTTTCTTCGGTTTCTCTTTTATGTCCGCCGTAACAACAGGTAATTTTAAAACCTGTTTGCATCGATTTAAAAACTTCTTCTATTTGTTGTGCCAGTTCGCGTGAAGGCACGATAATGATTGCCTGCGTTTGTTTATTTGCAGCATGTAATAATTGCAGTACGGGCAATAAGAACGCCAATGTTTTTCCCGAGCCTGTTGCCGATATTAAAATAACATCGGCATGTTTTTTATTGGCTTCAACCGAAGCAAGCTGCATTTGGTTTAATGCTTTGATCTTTAAATTAGACAGTATCTGTTCTGTGGAATATTTTTTATGTTGCATCGCGGCGAATCTACGAAAGATTAACGTGGTTGCATATTTTGCCTCAATAACTCAAAATGTTTTACTCGTTTTAAAATAGACTTTTAGTTAATTCTTTTAACACTTCTTTTTTTATTTTGACTTTATTTTTGCGGGCTAAACCCTCTTAATGAAAAATTTTACACTTGCTTTGAATATTGTACTTGCAATTGCAGTTGCAGTATTATTTTATTTTCATTTCTCGCCCAAAAAAACTGTACAGACTGCATCAAATAATACAGCCGTTGCCGGTGGTTTTAAGATCGCTTATTTTGAAATGGATTCAGTTCAAAACCAATTCAATTATTTTAAGGAAGTCAGAAATACATTGAATTCAAAAGATCAGGAATTAGGAAAAGAGCTGGCGCAGATGGAAAATAATTTCAGAAATAAATATCAGG
>DATAMD010000459.1:0-2371 GCA_036260755.1 Chitinophagaceae bacterium
TAACCGGCATGCCAGCAACTTTAATCAGTTCACTTCAAAAATGTTTTATAAGGTTGTAAATAATTTGTCGGATGTTGAAATGGAAGATGGCATTGCCGATTATCGTTTATTAGATAAAAAAGTGGTGAATGTTTTAAATAATATTCATGAGGACCGACCATTTTTTCGCGGCTTGGTTAAATGGGTTGGCTTTCAACAAAAAGGAATCCCTTACATGCCTAATGCCAGAACCGAAGGTGTTACCAAATATAGCACTAAAGCCTTAACCAGATTGGCTTTGCAGGGCATCACCTCTTTCAGCGTTAAGCCGCTTAATATTGCTATTTATTTAGGATTATCTTTTTCATTATTATCACTTTTATACATTCCGTATGTGGCCATCAGTTTATATAAAGGTTATGCCATTTCGGGCTGGACGTCCATCATTGTTACCATTGCTTTTTTTGGCGGTTTACAATTAATGATCCTTGGTATTCTGGGAATTTATTTGGGGAAATTATTTATGCAAAGCAAACAACGTCCGCATTTCATTATTAAAGAATCAAACCTTTTATAAAATTGTTGAATAAGAATATGGGAGAAAGCAAAACAAAGAATTGGTTTTTATCCGGCGAATTTCTGTATAATAAAACATTGGCAATTGTTCTGTGGTTTGGTTTATCATTTGTTGCCATCATGCTCGATTTTTTTCAGAAGATGACCAATAACTACATCATCTTTAAGCATGTTTATATTCATACTCTGCAACATGTAAATCTTTATCTCGAATATCCGAAAGAATATGCTGATGTTAATTTATACGGCCCCATTTTTAGTTTAGTGATGGCGCCTTTTGCCATGCTGCCCGATTGGTTGGGAATAATTTGCTGGGGAATATTTAATACCGCCGTTTTATATTTTGCTATCCGCAAATTACCCATTCGGGAAAAATGGCAAAATGCAATCCTTATTTTATCGGCTCACGAAATGATGAATGCCGCATCCTGGCTGCAAAGCAACCCGCTTATTGCCGCCTGTATTATTTTTGGTTTTGTTTTTATTCATGAAGGGAAAAATGTTTGGGCATTATTTTTTATCATGCTCGGAACCTTTATTAAAATTTACGGAATTGTAGGTTTTGCATTTTTCTTCTTTGCAAAAGATAAAATCAATTTCATCAAATGGTCGGTTATTTGGGCAGTTGTATTTTTTGTTCTGCCAATGATTTTGGCGCCGCCCTCATTCATCATTCAATCGTATAAAGATTGGTACGAAGCATTACATTTTAAAGCTTTAAAAAATGTTGATCCAAACGACACAAACGACTATCAGGATATTTGTGTGATGGGAATGATTCGACGCATTTTTAATCTGTCCGATTTTAAAAATATTTACATCACTATCCCGGCCGTTATTATTTTCGGATTACAATATTTGCGCTATCAATATTTTTCCGATACGCGTTTCCGGTTGTATTTATTGGTTTCAGTTTTAATTACAACAGTTATTTATACAACCAGCGCCGAATCGCCAACATACATTATTGCATTTCCTGCAATGTGCATCTGGTATGTGTTGCAGCAAAAAACAAAATGGATTAATGCTGTTTTTATCTTCGCATTATTATTAACCAGTTTTTCTTATTCCGATTTGTTTACGCCATGGCTGCGCGAAAACATCATTCGCCCCTATGCCCTGAAAGCCTTACCGGGCTTTATTTTGTGGCTCATCATCATCTGGCAGGTGTTTTCAAAACAATTTTTAAACGTATCGGCCGATAAATTAAAAATCAGTTTGCAATAATTTTTTTGTTACCGGCTTTTGTATTTCATGGCATCTTCGTTGTGTCACTCACTTGTACGTTCGGTACTTCAATCAGCATTCAACACCATTTAAAAATTTCTTAATTAATTCAATTCACATCCGTTCAATACAATCAACTTTGTACATTCACCATTCTAAATAAATTTTGTTCATGCAAACAGCACCCGATATTCAGGAATTAAATCAACGCATACAATTTAATTCGCAATTTGTAGATCGATTAAGAAACGAGTTATCGAAAGTTATCATCGGGCAGCAATACATGGTAGATCGTTTATTGATTGGTTTGTTAAGCAATGGTCATGTATTGTTAGAAGGTGTTCCGGGTTTGGCAAAAACATTAACCATCAAATCGCTGGCACAGGCCGTTGATGGTAAATTCAGCCGCATACAATTTACGCCCGATCTGTTGCCTGCCGATGTTATCGGAACGATGATTTACAATCAACCCAAAAACGAATTTCTTGTTCGCCGCGGCCCCATTTTCGCCAATTTTATTTTAGCCGATGAAATAAATCGTGCACCCGCAAAAGTGCAGTCTGCCTTGCTCGAAGCCATGCAGGAAAAA
>DATAMD010000063.1:0-3364 GCA_036260755.1 Chitinophagaceae bacterium
TCGATGATATTTGCGATACCGGCGGAACATTGGCTAAAGCTGCGAGCTTATTAATTGAAAAAGGAGCCAGGAGTGTAAGAGCATTGTGTACGCATCCTGTGTTGAGTGGAAATGCCTGTATTTGCGGTGCATGAAGGTCCATGGTAATTACCCTGTCGGCGCCGGCTGCTTCCAATAAAGTAGCAATCAGTTTACTTCCAATAGCCACGCGGGGCTTATCTTTCCTGTCCTGACGGGCATAACCGTAATAAGGGATTACCACAATAATTTTATAAGCACTGGCACGTTTTGCCGCATCAATCATCAATAACAGTTCCATTAAATTGTCGGTAGGTGCATAAGTGCTTTGCACTAAAAAAACATAATCGCCGCGAATACTCTCTAAGAAAATGGGTTGAAATTCGCCGTCACTGAATTTTTGAATATTAATTTTTCCTAATGGGGCTCCGAAGCGCTGAGAAATTTTTTCTGCCAGCTTTCGCGAACCGATACCTGAAAAAATTTTTACTGATGGGTTCATAGACTGATGAGTTGCGGCGAAGATAAAGATTAGATAAAGAAATTGTAAATTGCTCTGTAATAATTTTTAAACCTTGTAATCACAAGGGATTTTCTTTGCATATTCTCTCCCATGAATAATTGCATGTAAGTACTCTGTCAAAATGATCTTTAATATATTTAAAGCAATGGTTTTTGCATTGAAATATCAGAGCGAAAGATAGTACACTGATAACACAGATGAAACAGATATACGCTGATAATTTTACTGTTCTTAACCAAAAACAGATCTGCGCAGATAATGCTGCTTTGCAGCATTCAAATCCGTTATCATCCGTACATTCCGTGTCATCTGTGTTCTATTTGTTTTAAAACTGAAAGATAATTTATATATAATTTTGATTGACTACTTAAAAATAAATTCATGGAAAAATTATCTATTAAAGATTGGGCGGAAGACGACAGGCCAAGAGAAAAATTAATGCTGAAAGGCGCTGCTTCGTTAAGTAATTCGGAATTGCTGGCCATCCTCATCAATAACGGAACAAAAGATAAAACTGCTGTTGATTTGGCGAAAGATTTATTGGCTGCCGTAAATAACGATCTGCAAAAGTTAGGAAAACTTTCTGTTCGGGAATACTTGCAATTAAAAATAAAAGGGTTGGGAAAAGCAAAATCTGTAACCATTGCAGCCGCTTTAGAATTAGGCATCAGGCGCGACAGCAGCGAAAAGAAAAAAAATATTATTCTCGGAAGCAAAGACATTGCCGAATATTTGCGTTCTCAATTACAATATAAAAAGCATGAAGTTTTTGCAGTGGTATTTTTAAACCGCGCCAATAAAATCCTGCATCACGAAATTATCAGTGAAGGAGGCATTACTGCTACTGTTGCTGATCCGAGGATTATTTTAAAGAAAGCGCTGGAGCATAATGCTACAGCCCTTATCCTTTCTCATAATCATCCAAGCGGTAATTTAAAACCAAGTAAACAGGATGAAGATTTAACTTTTAAAATAAAAGAAGCGGCAAAATATTTCGACATTGTTGTTACCGATCACATCATTGTAAGCGATGAAGGTTATTTAAGTTTTGCTGACGAAGGCTTATTATAACAAAATAAATAGTTATGCAAATAATACAATCCATTCAAAACCGCATTTACGAAATAAGAGGCGAAAGAGTTATGTTAGATTTTGATTTAGCGGCCCTTTATGAAGTAGAAACAAGGATTTTAAATCAAGCCATTAAACGAAATAATAAACGCTTTTCTGAAGATTTTATGTTTCAGCTATCTGCTTTCGAGTGGCAAAATTCATCATCACAAATTGTGATGATGAGCCAGTCAAGCAATCCAACATCACAGATTGTGATGTTGGGAATACCCAAAAATCGAACAGGAAAATATTTGCCTTATGCTTTTACCGAACAAGGAGTTGCAATGTTTAGCGGTGTATTAAACAGCGACAAAGCAATAAACATGAACATTGCCATTATGCGTGCTTTTACAGAAATAAGAAAAATTTTACTAAAACAAACCAACCTAAAAGAACAATTGAAAGAAATAAAAGATCGTATTGGTGAGCATGATATATAGCTTTCGCAGATTTACGATGCAACGGAAAATTTGTTAGACGAAAAAGCAGCACAACAAAAATGGGATGAAAGAGAAAGGATAGGTTTCAAGAAATAAAGGCGTGTAAATCAAGTCTGATTTCTTTATTGCACATTTTCTCATTTCCATATATTATAATTTACATGTTTCTCACTATGCCTGTGCTGTTGGCCCGCCAAAATTCATCGGTATTTCAATTTGTTCGAGGTCCTGAATAGAGCCATTAACCGCCTCATATTTTTCGATATTATCAATCATCGCTTTCATGAAACGCTTGGCGTGCATGGGCGTAAAAATGATACGGCTTTTTACTTTACTCTTAGGGGTACCGGGCATTACATTCACAAAATCAATCACAAATTCTGCATGACTATGTGTAATGATGGCAAGATTGGCATAACTGCCTTCTGCTATCTCTTCGCTGATTTCGATATTAAGCTGGTTGGGTTGTTGTTGATCGGCCATGTTAAATAAATTAAAAAAAATAAATACGTATTGATAAAAAAAGTAAATTTATGTTCAAATAATCTTTTATGAAAAATTTATTTTTAAGTATTTGCTGCCTTTTATGGCTTAACCTTGTTTTTGCCCAGGACGTAAGTGCTGTTGGTATGCAAAACGAATTTAATGAAATTTCAAAATACGGCAGATTGCAAACATCTGCTCAGGGGTTTCAATCATACTCGTCGGGTATTGTGAACGGAAGCCAATTTTACTATCCAAACTGGATTCCCGGGTCAGTAATTACAGCTGACAAAGAACTGATTAAAAATGATAAGTATGTATTTCTTTTCGATAAGGTTAGGCAGGAGCTTTTTATTAAAATCAAAAATTCAGATTCTGTATTATTAGCTGATAAAAATCAAATTTATTCTTTCACATTGTATGCTGCTGATAAACCATCTGTTTTTGAACCGGCATCTCATTTCGACCCAAATAAAAAAGGCATTTTTTATACGGTGTTGGTAAAGAATGAAAACGCTTATACGCTTTTAAAATCGGTAAAAACAACTCTTATTAAAGCCAATGGTTACGACATGGAAAAAATAAAGGCGGGCAATAATTATGATGAGTTTAAAGATGAAATAACCTATTATATTTCTCACAAAAACGGCCTGCCTCAGAAAGTGGATTTAAAAGAAAAGAGTATTAAAAAAGTATTCTCAAATACAAAGCAAATACAGGATCATTTACAACAAAATGAAACTGATAAAATCGACGAACAATTTTTAATTAGATTAATTCAAAATTT
>DATAMD010000463.1:0-3977 GCA_036260755.1 Chitinophagaceae bacterium
TGTCGATCGTTACTTTGTATGGCATATTTTATTTTGATGGTGAAAATAACAAGTTTTTTAACTTGATTAAAATGAGATTTATCATTTAGCATTTTAAAAACTAACAATCGTTAACTTTTCTAACTTATTTTTGTTGCGATCAATGATGAAATATGAGTATTATTCTTCAAAATAAAATCAGGATTGTTACCGCTGCGTCTTTGTTCGATGGTCATGATGCTGCCATTAATATTATGCGCCGTATCATGCAAAGTAAAGGCGCCGAAATTATTCATCTCGGTCATAACAGAAGCGTACTTGAAATTGTAGAAGCTGCCATTGAAGAAGATGCACATGGTATTGCCATTACTTCTTACCAGGGTGGCCATGTAGAATTTTTTAAATACATGAAAGATTTACTCGATGAAAATGATTGCGGCCACATAAAAATTTTCGGCGGCGGCGGCGGAACCATCTTGCCCGAAGAAATAAGAGAATTGCAAAAATACGGCATCACAAAAATTTATTCGCCCGATGATGGCAGGCACATGGGTTTGGAAGGAATGATTGAAGATGTGATTAAACAATGCCTCCCCAACCCCTCCGAAGTGGAGATTTTTGAGAACCCCAATTGGAATGATAAATTGCCATTAAACGAAGTGAAAGATATTCGACGAATTGCAAGGGCAATAAGCATTGCAGAAGCAGGTGGTAATTATTCCCAAATAATTAAGGAGTTAAAAAATAATTCGCAAGTTTCTCTAACACCCCATTCGGGGGGAAGGGGGGCAGTTCTCGGTATTACCGGTACCGGTGGTGCAGGAAAAAGTTCTGTTACAGATGAAATTGTTCGCAGGTATTTAAATTTTTTCACTGATAAAACAATTGCTGTTATTTCGGTTGATCCATCCAAGAAAAAAACCGGTGGCGCATTGCTGGGTGATAGAATTAGAATGAATGCCATCTCTCATCCACGTGCTTACATGCGAAGCCTTGCAACACGGGATGATAATGCGGCATTAAGTTCGCATGTGCAGGATGCCATTAATATTTGCAAAGAAGCTTCTTTCGATTTTATTATTTTAGAAAGTGCAGGTGTTGGGCAAAGTGATGCTTCCATTTTAGATTATTGCGATATTAGTATGTATGTGATGACGCCTGAATATGGTGCTGCATCTCAATTAGAGAAGATTAATATGTTAGATTATGCAGATGTTGTTTGTATCAATAAGTTTGATAAAGCCGGAGCATTAGATGCTTTGCACGATGTTCGCAAACAATACAAACGCAATCATAATTTATGGGATGCGAAAGATGAAGATTTGCCAATTGTTGGAACCATTGCCGCACAATTTAATGATGCAGGCGTAAATGAATTATTCGAAAAATTAATTTTTACGATCGAACAAAAAACAAAAATTCAGTTTGGTAAAATCGATTTTCATCAACATATAAAAGATACCGCAAGTAAATCGCAGATTATTCCTTCAAAACGTGTTCGGTATCTTTCTGAAATTTCCGAAAGCAACAGAAATTACGATCAGCTTGTAAAAGAACAATCTTCCATTGCATCAAAACTTTATCAATTAAATGGCGCATTGGAAATTTTTAAACAAAAAAATGATGATGTATCGGTTCAATCCATTCAACAACAAATTAATTTTTATACAGAACAATTAACTCCCGTTGCTAAAAAATTAATTACCAATTGGCCCGAAAAAATTAAAGCCTATCAACAGGATTTTTATCAATACAAAGTGCGTGATAAAATTTTTCAGCAGGAAATGTTCCGCACCAGTTTATCGGGTACAAGAATTTCAAAAGTTGTTTTACCAAAGTATAAAGATTGGGGCGATATTCTAAAATGGCAGGCGCAGGAAAATGTTCCCGGCCATTTTCCCTTTACCGCAGGAGTATTTCCTTTAAAACGTGAAGACGAAGACCCAACCAGAATGTTTGCCGGCGAAGGTGGCCCCGAAAGAACCAATAAAAGGTTTCATTATGTTTCACTCGGTCAGCCTGCAATCCGCCTTAGCACTGCATTTGACAGTGTTACATTGTATGGCGAAGACCCTGATGCACGTCCTGATATTTATGGTAAAGTTGGCAACAGCGGCGTAAGCATTGCAACGGTTGATGATGCAAAAAAATTATACAGCGGCTTCGATTTGTGCGATGCAAAAACTTCGGTAAGCATGACCATCAACGGCCCGGCTGCCATTATTCTTGCATTTTTTATGAATGCAGCCATTGACCAGGAATGCGAAAAATGGATTGAAGAAAATAAATTGTGGAGTGAGGTAGAAAAAATTTCAAACATCAAATTTCAAATTTTTCATAAACCAATTTATTATAATCCATCATCGCCCGAAAGATTACCCGAAGGCAATAATGGTTTAGGATTAAAATTATTAGGATTAAGTGGTGATGAAGTGTTGCCGAAAGATGTGTACGAAAAAATTAAATTAAAAGCATTGTCGCAGGTTCGCGGAACAGTGCAGGCCGATATTTTAAAAGAAGATCAGGCACAAAATACCTGCATCTTCTCAACAGAATTTGCATTAAAATTAATGGGCGATGTGCAACAATATTTTATTGATAATTGTGTGCGTAATTTTTACAGCGTAAGCATCAGCGGTTATCATATTGCCGAAGCAGGCGCTAATCCAATCACTCAATTGGCTTTTACTTTATCCAACGGTTTTACTTATGTTGAATATTATTTAAGCCGCGGAATGAACATTGATGATTTTGCAGGCAACTTATCTTTCTTTTTCAGCAACGGTATGGATCCCGAATACAGCGTGATTGGAAGAGTGGCCCGCAGAATTTGGGCAAAGGCCATGCGTTATAAATACAAAGCCAACAAGCGCAGCCAGATGCTGAAATATCATATTCAAACATCGGGCCGCTCATTGCATGCGCAGGAAATTGATTTTAATGATATCCGCACCACATTGCAAGCTTTGTATGCCATTTATGATAATTGTAATTCGCTGCACACAAATGCTTACGACGAAGCCATCACCACACCAACTGAAGAAAGTGTACGCCGTGCCATGGCCATTCAATTAATTATTAATCGTGAATTAGGAAGTGCAGTTACCGAAAATTTTATTCAGGGAAGTTTTGCTGTTGAAGAATTAACCGATTTGGTTGAAGAGGCTGTGCTGACTGAGTTTGACCGTATTAACGAACGCGGTGGCGTATTGGGTGCCATGGAAAGAATGTATCAACGAAATAAAATTCAGGAAGAAAGTTTGCATTACGAAACCTTAAAACATACCGGCGAATTACCGATAGTTGGCGTAAATACTTTCTTAAATAAAAAAGGAAGCCCAACCATTTTGCCAACCGAAATTATTCGTTCAACCAAAGAAGAAAAAGAACAGCAAATTCAAAACCTGCAAGCCTTTCATCAACGCAATAAAAATATTTCTGCTCAAAAAATAAATCATTTAAAAATGGTTGCCGTCAACAACGGTAATTTATTCGAGGCATTGATGGACACGGTAAAATATTGTTCGCTCGGGCAAATCACACATGCATTGTACGAAGTTGGCGGGCAGTACCGGCGAAATATGTAATTAATTTTTTTGTACTAAGCTTTCAATATTCTGTTCAACTTTACCGGCGTCGCACTCTTCAACGCTTTGTTCGCTGTTGGGCATTAATATGTTTTTGTTCAATAAAATAAAAACAACTTAATTCGTGTTCTTTAAATTAACCAATTGGTTTTATCCGTCATCATAGTTAATTACAACGTAAAATATTTTCTGGAGCAATGTTTATGCTCGGTACAAAAAGCCATTGGCGCCATCGATGCAGAAATTATTGTAATCGATAATCATTCGCACGACGGCAGTATTGAATATTTACAAACACTTTTTACTTCCGTTATTTTTTTAGCGAACAAAAAAAATCTGGGCTTTGGCAAAGCAAATAATATTGCATTGCAGCAAGCTAAAGGAAAATATATTTTATTCTTAAACCCCGAT
>DATAMD010000464.1:0-8526 GCA_036260755.1 Chitinophagaceae bacterium
ATGCCATTTAAAAAATCGCTGTTGGTTAACGTGGCATCTTTTGTTGCATTGGCTTCTTCGCCGTTAAAATATTCGCCGATAATATTGGTGATTGGAATATTAAAATGTTTTGCAAATTTAAAATCGCGTTCATCGCCGCAAGGCACAGCCATGATGGCACCGGTACCGTAACCAGCCAGCACATATTCCGAAATCCACACCGGTATTGGTTTTGCGTTGAACGGATTAATAGCATACGCACCGGTAAAACATCCGGTAATTTTTTTCTCGGCCTGGCGTTCGCGATCGCTGCGGCTTTTTACATAATCGATATATTTTTCTACTTCTGCTTTTTGTTGTGCAGTGGTAATCAATTTAATTAATTCATGTTCGGGAGCAACCACCATAAAATCTACACCAAAAATGGTATCGGGCCTTGTGGTATAAACCGTTAATTTTTGATTTGTGTTTTGAATATCGAAAGTAATTTCGGCACCGGTACTTTTACCAATCCAATTGCTTTGCATTTCTTTCATCGCATCGCTGAAATCCACTGTTTGTAAGCCTTGCAGCAAACGGTCGGCATATTCGGTAATGCGTAAATACCATTGGCGCAATTTCTTTTTTACCACCGGATGGCCGCCACGTTCGCTAACGCCATTCACCACTTCATCGTTTGCCAAAACAGTTCCCAATGCTTCGCACCAGTTTACTTCGCCGTAACCGCAAAAAGCCAAACGGTAATGCATCAATACTTCCTGCTGATATTCGTCGGTAAAACTTTTCCAGAGGTCTCTTTCAAAAATAATTTTTTCATCGCCGGGACAAGGATGATTAATATTTCCTTCGGTTTCGAAAACAGAAATTAATGAATTAATGCTTCCGGCTTTTTGTGATTGACGATTAAAATAAGAATTAAATAATTGAAGAAAAATCCATTGTGTCCATTTATAATATTTAGGATCGCAGGTTTTAACTTCTCTGTCCCAGTCGAAACAAAAACCAATTTTATCTAACTGGCTTCTGAAATTATTAATATTATTTTCGGTTGAAGTTCTGGGATGAATTCCATGTTCGATAGCATATTGTTCGGCGGGCAAACCAAACGCATCGTAACCCATAGGATGCAGCACGTTAAAGCCTTTGAGGCGTTTGTAACGGGCAAAAATATCGCTGGCAATATATCCTAACGGATGGCCAACATGCAAACCTGCACCGCTTGGATACGGAAACATATCCAGCACATAATATTTTGGTTTATCAAAAACATTTTCAACTTTATAAGCCTTAGTTTCTTTCCAATGCTTTTGCCAGTTCTTTTCTATTTCCGAGAAATTGTATTCCATTTTTATTTAAGATATTTTTTGGGTTATGGTTCATAGGTTATGGTTCATGGGTGATGGTTTATTTACATTTCACTTTTTACATCTCACTTTTCACCTTTTACTTTTTGTTTGTGTTTAATTACCTGTTCAGTAAAGTACCAAACGTACAAGAGTGCGACGCAACGATGCAAAATAGCAGTGCAAAAGCCGGCTACAAAAATAATTCTAACAAAATTTTTATTTGTAAAATTTTACCTTGCTATACTTTGACGACCGCTAAAATCGTTAGAGAGTTGCAAATGTAAGTGTTTAGCTACATTTGCCATCGTTAATAACAGATACAATTACTATGGCAAAACAAGGTGCATCATCGTTAAAACGCAGCAAGCCCAATTATATTTACAGCATTGTGGGCGTATCGCTGGTATTGCTTATCATGGGTATTATGGGCTGGATATTTTTAAATTTCGAAAGGGCCGGTACTGTTTTTAAAGAAGATATTAAGCTGCAGGCTTTTTTGCGCACGGCTAATAAAGACACCATTGGCCAGATACAACAGTTTATTGCCAACAAGCCGTATGCCAAAGACGTACAATATGTAAATAAGGAAACAGCCAAACAAATATGGAATAAAGATAATAATGAGGATTGGGCAAATATTTTAGATGCCAATCCATTGCCCGAAAGCATTGATTTTTTTGCAAAGGCAAATTATGTGAACAAGGATAGTTTAAATAAAATATCGGCCGATTTGATGGCTGCCTACGGCAATCAGATTACAGAATTAAAATATCCGAGTGATCTGGTAAATAATGTGAATGAAAAAGCGTCGAAGTTTGGATTGGCATTTTTGGTGGTGGCTATTATTTTATGTTTGATTGTGATGTTCAGCATCGATAATACCATCAGGTTAGCCATGTTCAGCAATCGTTTTTTAATTAAGACCATGCAGATGGTGGGCGCTACCAGAGGTTTTATTATCAAACCCATGGATCTGAAAGCCGTGGTGAACGGATTGATAAGTGCCGGCATTTCTATTGCAATTTTATTTGTTATGATTACCTGGTTAGAAAATCAGGTACCGCAATTAAAATTAATTCACGACCTTACTTTGAACCTTACCTTGTTTGGCGGAATGATAATAATGGGCGTTAGTATTTCTGTTATCAGCACACACCGCAGCGTTAGAAAATATTTGAAGATGAAGCTGGATGATTTGTATTAGTTAAAAGCTGATAGCTCTTAGCTTTTAGCTAACAGCTTTAGTTAATTTTTTTGATTTTCTATTTCCAATTGCCTATTGCCTTTCAACTTTCATTATATTGCAGCTCTCAAAAAAGATAAATCATGAGCGACAAAAAACAAAATACCATTGAGCCATTATTTGGCAAGGATAATTTTATTTGGATGGCCATTGGCGGCATCATCATTGCGTTGGGAATGTTTTTAATGAGCGGTGGTAAAAATCAGGACCCCAATACTTTTGATTATAATGTTGTGTACAGCACAACACGTGTTACCGTTGCGCCGATATTGATTGTTTTAGGTTTATTGGTTGAAGTGTATGCGATATTTAAGAGATCGAAAACAGCAGAATAAAATATTTTATTGTTAGATAAATTAATTAGCGGTGTTTTTCACCGCTTTTTTTGTTTCTTTAATGTTTTAAAAAAATCATAATCAATATTTATGGATACAATTCAATCAATCATCATTGGTATTGTTGAAGGGATTACAGAGTTTTTGCCCATTTCATCAACGGGGCACATGATCATCACCAGCTCATTAATGGGAATAGAAAAAGATGAATTTGTAAAACTTTTCGAAATAGCCATTCAGTTAGGTGCCATCCTATCGGTTGTTGTTTTATACTGGAAAAAGTTTTTCGATTTTTCGAAATGGCAATTTTATATCAAACTCATTGTTTCGGTTATTCCTGCATTGATATTGGGAAAATTATTATCCGAAAAAATTGATGGTTTGCTTGAAAGTCCAACCACTGTTGCCATAAGTTTATTGGCAGGCGGCATCATTCTTTTATTCATCGATAAATTATTTACACAACATACTATTACAGAAGAGAAAAATATCAGTTACAAAAATGGTTTTATCATCGGCATCTGGCAATGTTTGGCAATGGTACCGGGCGTAAGCCGCAGTGCTGCCACCATTATTGGCGGTATGCAACAAAAATTAACAAGAAGTGCGGCAGCCGAATTTTCTTTTTTCCTTGCAGTGCCTACCATGGCTGCAGCAACAGGTTATAAACTTTTAAAAACTTTAACCACACATCCGCAAATATTGAAAGATAAACACAATTTAATATTGTTGGGAATTGGCAATGTGGTTGCTTTTGTTGTTGCAATGATTGCCGTAAAATTCTTTATCACTTATTTACAGAAACATGGTTTTAAAATGTTTGGCTGGTACCGCATTGTTGTTGGAATTATTGTTTTGATTTTATTACAACAGGGAATGATCAAATAGTTTATTATAAATGCTGAATGTTAAATGATAAATTAGTGTTCATAAAAATCGAATTCAACATTTATAATTCATCATTCAACATTTTTATATGCAGACTGCTCCAAAAAAAATTATTAATGCATGGGCAATGTACGATTGGGCAAACAGTTCGTATTCGCTCATCATCACCTCGGCTATTTTTCCTGCATATTACACTGCTATTGCACCACCGCAGGTTGAGTTTATTGGCAGAACATACGACCGCTCGGCATTGGCATCGTATGCCATTTCATTTTCGTTTTTAATCATTGCGTTTTTATCGCCCATACTTTCGTCTATTGCCGATTATAAAGGCAATAAAAAATCGTTCATGAAATTCTTTTGTTACCTCGGTTCAGCTGCTTGTTGCAGCATGGTGTTTTTAACAAGAGAACATATTGGATGGGGAATTATTGCATCCATCATTGCATCAATCGGTTATTGCGGCAGCATTGTTTTTTATAATGCGTATTTGCCCGAGATTGCTGCCGAAGAAGATCAGGATGATGTTAGTGCCAAAGGTTTTGCATTAGGATATATCGGTAGTGTTTTATTGATGATTGTTTGTTTGGCATTCATCATGGGTAATGATAAAATGAATTTGGGATGGGGTACATGGCCGGTGCGATTATCATTTTTATCTGTTGGAATTTGGTGGGCAGGATTTGCACAAATAACTTTTAAATGGATGCCGCCATCTAAACCATCCGAACAAGATTTAGAACACAGCATATTAACCAACGGGTTTCATGAATTAAAAAAAGTGTGGAATCAATTGCAACATTATCCACGACTATCAAAGTTTTTGCGCAGTTTCTTTTTTTATAACATGGGCGTGCAAACAGTAATGTATCTCGCCACTTATTTTGCATCGGATGAATTAAAAATGGAATCATCACAACTCATCATCACTGTTTTAATCATTCAATTAGTTGCTATTGCCGGTGCTACTTTGTTTGCAAAGCTTTCCGATAAAACAGGAAATATTTTTACACTCGGTGTTTTAATTTCTATCTGGATCGGCATTTGTTTTTTTGCATCGAGAGTGAATACTGTGAACGAATTTTTTATCGTTGCATTTTGTGTGGGAATGGTGATGGGCGGTATTCAATCCATGAGCCGTTCTACTTATTCAAAATTATTGCCCGAAACAAAAGATACGGCTTCGTATTTTAGTTTTTATGATGTGTGCGATAAAATGGGAACCGTGATAGGCACATTGGTTTTTGGTTCGGTGGGAGAATTTTTAGGAGGCATGAGAAATTCGGTTTTAGCATTGATGATATTTTTTATTATCGGACTGATATTACTTTTATTTGTGAAGATGAAAGAAAAAAGTTTGCAATAAGTATAATTTTTTATGAGCTATCAAAAAACAAAAATCAATACCATTAAACGCGGCGCCAAAAGAGCATCGTACGACAAAGAATTAATTCATGGTATTTTAGATGCAGCAAATTTATGTTTTGTATCTTTTTTATTTGAAGGAAAAGCTTTTGTTCAGCCCATTAGTTATGGCAGAAAAGGCGAAACTTTATACATGCACGGATCGCTGCAAAACCGCATGACTACTGCTGTTCTGGAATCGGAAGAAGTTTGTTTAAATGTTACTTTATTAGATGGAATGATATTAACACGTTCGGCATTTCATCATTCGGTTAATTATCGTTCGGCAGTAATTTTCGGCAAACCTCGTGAGTTAAAAACGAACCAAGAAAAATTAGAAGGATTAGAAGCCATCATCAATCATTTTGTTCCCGGCAGATGGCAGCATTGCCGCGTACCAAACGATAACGAATTAAAAGCAACAAGAGTTATTGCAATTGATATTACATCTGCTTCAGCAAAAATTAAAAATACACCGCCGGGCGATAATGTTGAAGATTTGGATTTAGATTTTTGGGCAGGAACTATTCCAATTAAAACAATTTGTGAAATGCCTTTTGCCGATGAAAAAATAAATCCGGCAACGTCAGTACCCGATCATGTTTTAAATTATTATCAAAAATATAAAACAGGTTTCTGATGAAACTCTACAGCATAGAAACAGAATATTTTAAACTCGATGGCGGCGCCATGTTTGGTGTTGTGCCAAAAACAATTTGGAATAAATTAAATCCGGCTGATGAAAATAATTTATGCAACTGGGCCATGCGTTGTTTGTTAATTGAGGATGGCAACAAATTAATTTTAATTGATAATGGCGTAGGTAATAAACAGGATGCAAAATTTTTTGGCCATTATTATTTGCATGGCGATCACACATTAGATTCATCATTAAAAAAAGCAGGTTTTAGCAAAGATGATATAACCGATGTAATCCTTACCCACCTTCACTTTGACCATTGTGGCGGAAGCATCGACAGAGTTGATGGAAAATTAATTCCTGCATTTAAAAATGCAACTTACTGGAGTAATGAAAGACATTGGGAATGGGCAACAAAACCTAACGACAGAGAAAAAGCTTCCTTCTTAAAAGAAAATATTTTACCGATAAAAGAAAGCGGGCAATTAAAGATGGTTAATAGTCTACGGCCGATGGCTAATAATCAAAAATTGCAAAGCGAGCCTTCCGAAATTTTACCTCAAATATCATTTCGTTTTGTAAACGGCCACACCGATGCCATGATGTTGCCGCAAATAAAATATAACGATAAAACAATTGTTTACATGGCCGATCTGTTGCCATCGGTTTATCATATTCCATTGCCGTATGTTATGGGTTACGATATGTTTCCGTTAACAACTTTAAACGAAAAAAAATCTTTTCTCAAAGAAACATTGGATAACGATTACATTTTATTTTTCGAACACGATCCTTTAAACGAATGCTGCAACCTTCAACAAACCGAAAGAGGAATAAGGCAGAAAGAAGTTTTTAAATTAAGCGACTTGCATTAATTATCGGTTCCAGATTTTTTTCTGCCGACCATAAAAATTTTACTTACAATTTTTTTGTTACAAGCTTCTGAACTTCGTGGCATCGCCTGTTGCCACGCTCGGTTCAGAGTTCCGGTTTTATGGCATCAGTAAAAAATAGGTTTAAAAATTATTTTCGTTCAATCAACGATGTTAAAGGATAGCGCAGGTTTTTATAATCCATCATATCAACTTTTACAGAGCCAACTGCAATGGGGCTTTCAATGCGCAGCGGAACATGATTGCCATCATCGCTTAACCAAATACTCATTTTTTCGCCACCGGCAAATATGTTTCCTTTCAGTAATAATGGTTTTAATTTAATTGTTTTAAACTTTCCGTAACGCGTTTTAATTTCTTCTTTTCCCTGATACCTGATAAATAAAGAATACACCTGATTATCTAAGTACATTTCGAACGGTATCTTATCATCAACTTTATATTTATTGAAGTCTATGTTACGGGCAAAATAAATAGTACTTAACACATCCTGCACACAAACAGGAACTTTTATAATACCTTTTTCGCAAGTTGCAGTATTGTTTTGCTGATTAAAAGTTACATTTTCAAATGTTTTATAACCACCTTCATCTGCATTGCGTATAAATTTTAATGGTTGCAGATTGGCCGTGTCAATAAACGATTCGTATTTGTCGCGGACTTTAAAAATCCAGTCGTAGCGAGGATTTGAGTTACCTGTAGCCGTTATATGATAGGCATCTTTATTATTTATTTTTTCGGTATTGACCGCAAATACTGCAGTGCCTGCGTTAACATACATGCCAATCACCGAATAAAAAATGGTGTACGTAATACTCTCACCGTTTTGAAAAGAAAAGTTTCGGATACCGCAAAATTCTTCGCCTGCCGAAAGGCGCATGCTAAATAAAAATGTTACAATTAATAAAATATTTTTTTTCACTCAGTTACTTCTTAAATAATCGTACCCCTAAAATAAATAAACTTCCGGCTAATGCAGGAATCACTTTATTAATTAGCCAAATTCCGGTGGCAGTAAATAAAATACCGATGGTATTTGTGCTTACTAATCCAATCAACTGAATACTCAACTCTCCTCTTAATCCTAATTCTGCGAAAGTAATGCTTGGTATAATTGCCAAAATAAAAAACATGATGCACAGCAGCATCGATAACGAAAACCAATTGGCATTTACTTTAAAAACCTGCAGCAATAATAAGTATTGTGCCACAAAAACTAAATACCTTATAAATGAAAGGCCTAAAATTCTTGTTAATTCTCTGCTGTGCAGTTCTTCAACTTTTTGAATATAGAATGCATATTTTGAAATGAACGGGATCTTTTCAACCATTTTTGTCACCCACGATAAACTGAAATATATAATAATGATAACGGTTGTTCCGAGTAATAATCCCCATATCAAAGCATCCAGCCAAAACACTGATAAGCCGTTAAAGGATTGCTTATTGTTCAACATAAAAAAACGCAGGTATAATAAACCAAATAAGCCCATTATAAAAGTTATTATGATCTGGCTAAGGCTTCCAACAACACTGATGGTTAAGCCACGCAGCCGGTTGCCATCCTTCAGATAAACTATTCTTCCCAAATATTCGCCAACACCATTGATGGTATTCAGTGCAAACGCTTGTCCCGAGAAGATGGCACGAAACGAACGAATGAAAGAAATTTGCTGAATACCTTTTACCAGCAACTGCCATTTTTTGGCTTCAAGCCCCCAGTTAACAAACATTAAAATGTTCACTAAAAAAATTTTCCAAATACCTGGAAGAATATCATACAAAACTTTTCAGCCAC
>DATAMD010000003.1:0-2073 GCA_036260755.1 Chitinophagaceae bacterium
TAATAAAAAAGGATTTCTTTTAAAAAATGTTCGGAAAACAATTGTTGCCGGCAGTATTGCTGTTCTATCAATTGCGGCTGTGTTCTTTATTTTTCTGAATATAAATGGCATCAATTCAGCAAGGATTAACACAGGCAAAACAAGTGAGATCACTACAAAAAATGGTTCTAAATCTTATTTGGTTTTAGCTGATGGCACAAAAGTGTGGTTGAATGCAGGAAGCAAATTATCGTATGATAATGATAAATACGGCGATAAGCTAAGGGAAGTATCGTTAGTTGGCGAAGCCTTCTTTGATGTAACAAAAAATCCGGAAAAACCTTTTATTATCCACACCGCAAATATGGATATTAAAGTATTGGGTACAGCATTTAATGTTAGATGTTATCCTAACGAAAGAAAAACAGAAACAAGTTTAATAAGAGGAAGGATTGAAGTGACTTTAAAGAACAGGCCCAGCGAAAAAATCTATTTAAAGCCAAACGAAAAATTGACATTACTCAACGACAATATTGTTACACCTGCAATAATAAACAGTAAGAGTGCAAGAAATCTGGTTGAGGTTCCGGAAGCTATGGTAACGATTGGGCATTTAACACATCTTAATATAGACAGCACAATTGTTGAAACTTCATGGGTTGAAAATAAATTAGAATTCAGAAGCGAAGCTTTTGAAGATGTTGCTTCTAAAATGGAAAAATGGTACGGCGTAAATATTAATATTGCTGATGAGGATTTGAAGAAAGAGCATTTAACCGGTTCTTTTGAAACTGAAACAGTTGAACAGGCTTTATTGGCCTTACAATACACAACCAAATTTAGATTTACTATCAATAAAAATGCTATTACAATCACCAAATAAAATTAATATGATAAAAAAAACAACCTGACGAATGCTTAAACAAAAACGGGAAATGAGTAATCTCACTTCCCGCCAAGGATTAAACGAAAAACTTGTTGATACCGACCAAGGAATTCAAGTTTCTCACATTACTTAACCTTAGACGCTAAAAGTATGAAAAAAACTAAAACGGGGAGTGCACTAAAAACCTCAGGCATTTTTAAAGTATTGCTAATTATGAAACTAACTATTGCATTGCTGTTAATCTCATTAGTGCAGGTTTCAGCTAACGGACTTTCTCAGTCAATTACATTAAAGCTCAATAATGCCGAACTGAAAAAAGCACTTTTTATTATTGAGAGGAAAGCCAATTGTCGCTTCCTTTACAATGACGATGCAATTTCATCTGTTAATACTAAAGTAACCATTAATGTAGAAAACACACGTGTAACTAATATTCTGAATGAAATATTTGCCGGAACTAATTTAACATACAAATTGCTGGATAATCATTTAATTGTATTATCAGCCAAAGAAAATTTAATACAGGATATTAAAATTAAGGGAAAAGTAAGTGCACTATCAGGAGAAAGTGTTCCTGCGGCCACTATTCGTGTAAAGGGAACAAATGTTGTTATATCTGCCGATGCCAATGGTAACTTTTCTATTACAGCACCCGAAAACGGAACGTTGGTAATTTCTTCCATCGGTTATAATCAAATAGAAATACCTGTAACCGGAAGAACTGAAATTAATGTTATATTAACTGCATCCGAAAAAGTGTTAGACCAAGTTGTGGTAGTTGGTTATGGTAGTCAACGAAAAATAGATATAACCGGTGCTGTTGTACAAATAAAAGGCGAGGAAGTTGCTAAACAATCTACATTTAGTCCCATTAGTGCATTGCAAGGTAAAGTGGCGGGTGTGCAAATTACAAATTCAGGATCACCCGGTTCGGCACCTGAAATAAGAATAAGAGGGGTAGGAACTGTTTATGGTAATGCCAATCCTTTATATGTTGTAGATGGAATTTGGTATGATGATATTAGTTTTTTAAACAGTGCAGATATTGATAATATAAGTGTTTTAAAAGATGCTTCTTCCGAATCAATATATGGAATTAGAGCAGCCAATGGAGTAATATTAATTACAACTAAAAAAGGAAGAAAAGGAGAAAAAGCTGTTATCAGTTACAACGGTTATGTAGGCAATCAAGTAGTAACTAATCAAGT
>DATAMD010000007.1:0-3941 GCA_036260755.1 Chitinophagaceae bacterium
TTTCATGATGCAGATATGTTGCCGATAATTAAAATTATGGCACAACGTTTTTTAAGCGGGCATTTTTCTCATGTGTATGATATTATTCCGGAGATATGGGAAGGAATTTATCCGGTTTATTTACCAACAATGTGGATGCCATTTACAGTTGCAGTTGCGGGAAACATTGATGTACGCTGGATTACAACAATTTGTTTAATTATTATTTTTACCATTTTTATTTTTGTATTTCATCCTTCTCATCAAAAAAAAGTTTCTCCGTTTGTTTTGTTTTGTGCGTTCCTGTTGTTTTGGTGGTTATCGACTGCGGCAGCAAACGGAATTATTCCGTACACCGAAGAAGGTGTTGTTATTTTTTACTACGTGTTGCTTACACTTGCTTTATTAAACGGTAATATTTGGATGATTGCAATATGTGTTGCTTTATGTGCATTGAGCAGATATGCATTGATAGGATGGTTAATTCCATTTGGTTTGATGTTAATCTATAAAAAACGATTTGCTGATTTGATAAAATTAATTGTTGCAGGATTTATTTATTTTATGTTATTGATGATTATTCCTTTTGGATGGAGCCCTTTTATTAAATTATTATCTCTGCCCGATCGGTACATAAGTTTTGCCGAAAGAGTTTGGCACGATTCGCCCATTGTTTTTTCGAGCAGTTTGGGGTTTGCAAAATTTTTTGGTCCCGATAAAGTTGCTTTGCAACATTATTTATTAATTATTCTTTGTTTTGGTTTGCCGGCTTTTTTTGGAGCAACTGCACTTTGGCTGAGAGATAAAAAGAAATACCGCATCAAAAATATTTCGCTGGCAACTTTTAAAATTTCGCTGGTTGTATTTTATAGTTTTATTGATGTGCCTTATTTGTATTTATTTTATACTTCGTCGTTCGTAAGTTTATTAATTGTTGGTTATTTTATTTCGTTGCGGGAGCATGAATTAACTGCAGAATAAAACAAATGCCTGCATTAAGAAAAACTGCTTAATAATAATAATTCATCCACATATTTGCGGTCGTTGCTTAAACGCGGAATCTTGTGTTGCCCGCCCAGCTTACCTTTGCGGCGTAACCATTCGGTAAATATTCCCTTTTTTAAAGCATGAATGATGGGCATCCTTAAGGCAATATCTTTGTGCCTTTTTGCTTCATAATCGCTGTTTAAGTTTTTTAAAGCGCAATCTAATTCGTAAGCGAACTGATTTATATTTTCGGGCTCCTTATCAAATTCAATCAGCCATTCGTGTGTACCGTTACTCTGATCGCTGAAATAAACAGGTGCCGCAGTATAATCGTTTACAATTGTATTTGTTTTTTCGCAGGCAATAGAAATAGCTTTATCACTGTTATCAACAATTATTTCTTCGCCAAAAGTATTAATGTAATGTTTTAATCTTCCGCTGACTTTTATTTTGAATGGATTAAGTGAAACAAACTGAATGGTATCGCCAACCAGATACCGCCACAAACCGCCATTGGTTGAAATTACCAACGCATAATTTTTATTTAATTCAACTTTATTTAATCCAATTGTTTGCGGATCTTTTTTTCCGTATTCTTCAACCGGCATGAACTCGTAAAAAATTCCATGATTTAAAAATAATAACATGCCATCTTCGGTTGGATCGTCCTGCGCAGAAAAAAATCCTTCGCTTGCATTGTATAAGTCTAAATAAAAAATATCTTTTCCAATTAACTTTTTAAATTGTTCGCGGTAAGGTGTAAACGAAACGCCGCCATGCAAATACAATTCTAAATTAGGCCAAACTTCAATTAAAGTTTTTTTACCTGTGATCTCTAAAATCCTTTTAATTAAAACAAGTGTCCATGTTGGTACGCCCGAAATGGATGTTACATTTTCGTGAATGGTTGAAAGTGCCAGTTGTTCTATTTTATTTTCCCACTCATCCATTAATGCAATGGATAATTCGGGAGTACGAATCCATCCTGCCCAAACCGGTGTGTTTTGTAAAAGCACAGCACTCAGATCGCCGTAATGAGTTTCTTCATTGATGGTACTTATTTGATGGCTGCCGCCAATAACCAAACCTTTGCCGGTGAGTAAATCGCTTTCGGAATTAAAATTGTAATACATGCTCAGCACATCTTTGGCTGCCTGATAATGGCAATCCTGCAAACTTTCTTCGGTGATGGGAATGAATTTACTTTTATCGTTTGTAGTGCCGCTGCTTTTTGCAAACCACGAAACGGGCGTATTCCATAATAAATTTTGTTCGCCGTTCATTAACCTTTCAACATAAGGTTTCATATCGTCATACTCATGAATAGGGATTGCTTTTTTAAATTCACGAACAGTAAATAAATTATTCATTCCGTATTTTCTGCCGATCTCTGTATTTTGTCCGTGTGTTACCAAATCCTGCAGTACTTCGCGTTGTGTGGCAATCGGATTTGTTTTCCATTGTTCGATGCGCCAATAACGAAGGCGGACTAACCGTGATATAGCAGGACTTAAAAGTTTCATTTATGAGTTATACAAAATAAGCAATGAAACGGAGATGGTAAAGTTTATTCTTCAATATTTTGTGCCGGATCAAAATCGCGGAGCATTGCATTATCCCTTTCCATTTCGATGATCCAGTCTTTTCTTCTTAATTCGAAATTTGTTCCAAGATATAAGCGGCGCACTTTTTCATCTTCGGCCAATTGCTCGGCAGTGCCGTGTTTAAATATTTTTCCTTCAATCAATAAATATGCACGATCGCAAATTGATAATGTTTCGTTCACGTTATGATCGGTGATGAGGATACCGATATTTTTATATTTTAATTTGGCAACAACACTCTGAATATCTTCAACAGCAATAGGATCAACACCTGCAAAAGGTTCATCCAATAAAATAAATTTAGGATCAACCGCCAATGCCCTGGCTATTTCTGTTCTTCTTCTTTCGCCGCCACTTAAACTATCGCCATTATTTTTTCGAACATGATGTAGATTAAATTCATCCAATAAACTTTCTAATTTATCTAAACGTTGTTGCTTGGTAAGTTTCGTCATTTCCAAAACTGCCAGAATATTATCTTCCACACTTAATTTTCTAAAAACACTTGCTTCCTGCGGCAAATAACCAATGCCCATTTGTGCTCTTTTGTACATGGGCAGTTTGGTAATATCCAGATCGTTTAAAAAAACTCTTCCTTCATCGGGCTTAATTAATCCAACTACCATATAAAATGTTGTTGTTTTACCGGCGCCGTTTGGGCCAAGTAAACCAACAATCTCACCCTGTTTTACATCAACGCTTACTTTATTTACAACCGTGCGGCCTTTGTAACTTTTAACGAGCTCTTTGGTATGTATAGTTATATCCAATGAATAATGTTTTTACAAAAATAGAGTTTATGAAGTTGTGCCGATACATTGAATTTTATCTTAACAAATACTTCAGTTATAGCAGCAGTATGTATATTGCAGCAATTTTTGAACAATGAAAGTTACAGAACATATTGCACAGGCAAAAAACACATTGGTTTCTTTTGAAGTATTACCGCCGTTAAAAGGCAAAACCATTACTTCGTTGTACGATCATTTAGACCCGTTGATGGAATTTAAACCATCGTGGATAAATGTTACTTACCATCGCAGCGAAACCATGTTTAAGAAAAAAGCCGACGGCACTTTCGAAAAAGTGGATGTTCGCAAAAGGCCCGGTACCGTTGGTATTTGCGCAGCTATAATGAATCATTATAAAATTGATGCAGTGCCGCATTTAATTTGCGGCGGCTTTACCAAACGCGAAACGGAAGATGCATTGATTGATTTGAATTTTTTAGGAATCGATAATGTGCTGGTGTTGCGCGGCGATGCTGCAAAAAACGAAACTTCGTTTGAGCCCGAAAAAGACGGTAACTTTTTTGCAATTGATTTGTTGAAACAGGTTTCGAACCTGAACCACGGCATTAGTATTTATGCC
>DATAMD010000026.1:0-4214 GCA_036260755.1 Chitinophagaceae bacterium
ATTTTCAATTGAGTGCAATAAGCAGCGGAGTAAAAGATGTTAGAGAAGTAATTGATACCGCCAAACAAACAGCAAAAGCAATTTTATTTATTGATGAAATTCATCGTTTTAATAAAGGCCAGCAGGATGCATTGCTTGGTGCTGTTGAAAAAGGAATTATTACTTTAATTGGCGCCACAACAGAAAACCCTTCGTTCGAAGTTAATTCGGCATTGTTAAGCCGTTGCCAGGTGTATGTGCTGAAACCATTGCTGGAAAAGGATTTGATTGAATTGCTGCAACAGGCAATTTCAAAAGATGAATTATTAAAGCAATTAAAAATTGAATTAAAAGAAACAGAAGCTTTAATAAATATCAGCGGTGGCGATGCAAGAAAATTATTAAACCTGTTGGAACTAATTGTTACATCAACCAGCAAAAAAGAAATAATAATTACTGACGATTTTGTGATGAATGTTGCGCAGAAAAAAATTGCGTTGTACGATAAACAGGGCGAACAGCATTACGATATTATTTCTGCATTTATAAAAAGTATGCGTGGCAGCGATCCTAATGGTGCGGTGTATTGGTTGGCAAGAATGATTGAAGGTGGCGAAGATGTAAAATTTATTGCACGCCGCATGCTAATATTTGCCAGCGAAGATATTGGCAACGCTAATCCAAATGCATTGCTATTAGCCAATGCAACTTTTGATGCGGTAAGTAAAATTGGTTATCCCGAAAGCCGTATTATTTTATGTCAGTGTGCAACTTATCTTGCATCAAGTGTAAAAAGTAATGCTGCTGTTGTTGCCATTGCCGAAGCACAGCAAGCCGTGCAGCAACATGGCGATTTGCCGGTGCCTTTGCATATCCGCAATGCACCAACCAAGTTGATGAAAGATTTGGATTACGGAAAAAATTATCAATACTCGCATCTCGGCGAAGGCAATTTTATTGAACAGGAATATCTGCCCGAAAAGCTTGCCGGAACTGCATTCTACAAACCACAGAATAATGCGAGGGAAAACGAATTGCGTAAATTTTTAAGAGAAAGATGGAAGGGGAAATACAATTATTAATGTTAGATGTTGAATGATAAATTATTTTGTAACGGGCGATAGATTATTAATGAATCTTTGATTGCGTCGCACACTTGTACTTTCATAACATTATTCAACAGTTTTATAAAAAGCTCATTAAAGATCAAAGCATTGAAGTGTGCGACGCAACCGCAGCTGCCACTTGTACAAAAGCTTGTTAACAAATAATCTTCTTCCATATCTTTAATCATTAACTAAAAACACTCATGAGAAAAATATTTTTTGCATTTACATTTTCATTTTTTTATTTCATTTCATTTTCACAAACCATTATTAACCGCGATGCAGAAATTGCATCGATGGTAAAAGAAGTATCGGCCGATTCGTTGCAATCGTACATTAAATCAATGGTGGCTTTTGGTACACGGCATACATTAAGCACACAAACCGAAACCGCCAGAGGCATTGGCACTGCACGTAATTGGGTATTGCAAAAATTTAATTCGTTTGCAAAACAATCGAATGGAAGATTGACTGCGTTTATTGATACTACGACTTATAAACCCGATGGTAAAAGAGTTGATAAAGAAATTATTTTAGGCAATGTGATGGCAGTTTTAAAAGGAACCGATACCGCAGACCACAGAATATTTTTAATTAGTGGACATTTAGATTCGCGGCGCAGTAAAGAAATGGACAGAGACAATGATTCGCCCGGCGCCAATGATGATGGAAGCGGCTCTGCTGCTGTAATTGAGAGCGCAAGGGTGATGAGCAAACACTCTTTTCCCGCTACTATTATTTTTGTTTGTGTGAGTGGCGAAGAGCAAGGTTTATTGGGTGCTTATTTTTTAGCGAACAAAGCAAAAAAAGAAAATTGGAATATTGAAGCGGTGTTGAACAACGATATTATGGGCAGCAATAACAGCAGCGAAACAAATATTATTGATAACACACGCATCCGTGTTTTTAGCGAAGGCTTATCTGTTACCGACACAGGAAAAATTGCAACCAACATCAGAAATTTAGGATTAGAAAATGATGGTCGCAGCAGACAACTGGCTCGTTATGTAAAAGAAATTGGAGAACGTTATGTGGAGAATATTGAAGTGGTGATGGTATATCGCAATGATCGTTTTTTACGCGGCGGCGATCATTCAGCATTTGTTCAAAATGGTTTTGCTGCGGTTAGAATTACAGAGATGAATGAAAATTATTATCATCAGCATCAGGATGTGCGCAAAGAAAATAATATTGAATATGGCGACCTTGGCGAGTTTATGGACTTTGAATATTTAAGAAAAAATACAGCAATTAATTTAGCTAATCTTGCCAATTTAGCTAAAGCTCCATCAATGCCTGTTGAAGTAAAAGTGCAGACAAAAAATTTAGAAAATTATACATCCTTGTTTTGGAAAGCGCCTGCAAACGGTAAACCAAAAGGTTATTATATTTTGATGCGGGAAACAACAAGTGCATTCTGGCAAAAGAAGTTTTTTACCACCGAAACAAACATCAAACTACCTTATTCGAAAGACAACTATTTTTTTGCAGTGCAAAGTTTAAACGAAACCGGTAACGAAAGTTTGCCAGTTGTACCAAGTGTTGCGAGATAAAAAACTGCGATGAAGAAAATTTTTGAATGAGTTATGATTTCAATAAAATAAAAAATCCAACTTTATACGAGTTGGATTTTTTATTTATGAAGATTTTTTATCTGAGCCTGTCAACGCTTTTTACCAATTTTTCATCTTTCCAGATATTCCTTGCTGCTAAAAGCAGGAAAACAGGAATTGCAGCAGGTATAATGGCAGTAAGGGTTATACTGCTTTCCTCGGGTATAAAACTTTGCTTCTGCCAAAAATATAATGCAATAGTACCGATAGATAATAAGATAGCAATGATTGCCATTTTTAATTGCAATTTTCTATCCTTAAACATAAAAACCGCTATCAGTGCAACAAATGCAGTTGCGGTAGTGGCAATGGTTAAAAGAATATTATATCGGGCATTAACAAAGATCATTTCTTTTGCTGCATCATTAATTCTGTGCCCGCTGAAGAAAGAAGTTTTTAAAGAAATAAATCCGAGCGCAGTTGCAATCAATAACCAAATGGTTTGAATTCTTTGTATCATAAAAAATGTTTAAGAAGTTTAAATGGTTCAAGAAGTTTAAGAAGTTAATTGATTAAAATATTATTCTTTAAACTTCCCCAACTTTTTTATCCCAATTCGGGATATAAAATAAACTGGCTCATAAACTCGTTCACCTGCGATTTTGTTTTTGATAAAATTGCAGAATCATCGGCATTCATCAGCACGGTATCAACGGCATTTACAACAAATTCCATATGCTCTTCTTTAAAACCTCTTGTTGTTATTGCTGCAACACCAAAACGAATACCCGATGTTACAAATGCGCTCTTATCATCGTAAGGCACCATATTTTTATTGGCAGTAATATCGGCATGGCCTAAAACCTGCTCGGCTTTTTTACCGCTGATATTTTTATTTCTGAGATCGATCAGCATTAAATGATTATCGGTTCCATCACTTATAATTTTATAACCTCTGTTTACAAAAGCTTTTGCCATGGCTTGTGCATTGCTTTGCACTTGTTTCGCATAAAGTGTATATTCAGCAGTTAAAATTTCGCCGAAAGCAATGGCTTTAGCAGCAATCACATGTTCCAATGGCCCGCCCTGTGTGCCCGGAAATACAGCCATATCAATTAAATTACTCATCATCCTTATATTTCCTTTCACATCTTTTAATCCAAATGGGTTTTCGAAATCTTTACCCATCATAATTACGCCGCCACGTGGACCGCGTAAAGTTTTATGTGTGGTTGATGTTACAAACTGGCAATATTCGAATGGTGAACTTAATAACCCTTTTGCAATTAATCCTGCCGGGTGTGCAATATCGGCCATTACAAATGCACCCACTTCATCAGCAACTTTTCTTATTCTTTTATAATCAATATCTCTGCTGTAAGCGCTGGCCCCGCAAATAATTAATTTAGGTTTTATTTCTCTGGCTTTTGTTTCCAGCATTTCATAATCTATCAATCCTTCTTCTTTGGTAACGGTATAAAAATGCGGTTTATATAATTTACCGCTGAAGTTAACGGGGCTGCCATGCGTTAAATGCCCGCCCATGCTCAAATCCAATCCCAGTATGGCATCGCCG
>DATAMD010000037.1:0-1734 GCA_036260755.1 Chitinophagaceae bacterium
TTTAGCAACATATATCTGTTCGATACTTGATACTGCAATTTTTTCGAAAGTTTTGATCACAACCTTATTTGCCTTTGGTTGAATTTCGGCGGCAGAAGTATTTGCGGTGATAGCAATTTTTTCTGCAACATCAATTTTTGCTTCAATAGCAGTATCGGGCTTTATATTATTTTTTTCGGTTTCTTTTTGTTGCATTACAACGGTATCGCGGGCCATGGCAACTGTATCAAGAATAGTTGATTTATTGCCGATGGTTTTAACCACAGCATTCGAATCGGCGGTGTTAGCGGTATCAATAATTTTTGCAGCGGCTATCGTATCCTGATGCAAAATATTTTTATCTGTTATCTTTTCCTGCATTGCAACGGTATCAAGGGTTATGGCAACTGAATCGTGAATAACACGCACTGCATTTGTTTTATTTAATGCTGCTTTTTCCAATTCCTTTTCATTCATCACAATAATATTGCTGTCAACAATATTTATCAGGTTCCAGCCATCTGCAGTTTGTTTTAATGTATAACCCGTTCCCCAATCATTCATATTTATATCAATAATAAATTTTTGTTCGGGGATTATATTCTTTGGAAAACTAACCGTTACAAAATATTTACCGGTTACTAATTGTGAAATAGTTACATACCCCGAATTGGTAGAATTATAATTTTGATCGTTTAACCGAACTGAGAAAGGTTTGTGGTTTTCGCTTTGTATAAAAACAAAATGCTTTTCCTGCTGGGCTTTGAGGTTCGAAACAGCAACAACAAACATCATCAACAGAAAACTTCTAAACAATAGTTTCATCATATTTATTTAAAAATATATTATGCACAAATCTAACTGAAAATAAAGTGCTTAATCCGGTTAATTCTCCACTTATCCTGAATATCATCTCCTAAAAAAATTATGAAATTATTTTATGTACAAGCATTTATCTTTATCGTCCATAAAAAATAAGCTATGAAAAAATATTTACTGCTGATTGGATTGATTGCTTTTGTTGCCGCCCATGCACAACAGGAAACAGTTGATTCAAGCTGGAAAAAAAATTACAGGGCAAGCGCTGCCAAGATCAATGATCTTGTGCACACAAAACTGGAAGTTAAGTTCGATTTTTCTAAATCGTATTTATACGGAAAAGCATGGATTACTTTGCATCCGCATTTTTATCCAACCGATACTTTGCAATTAGATGCCAAAGGAATGAATATTAATAAAGTTGCTCTTTTAAAAAATGGAAAATATATTGATCTGAAATATAATTACGATTCATCTTTTCTTTTCATCAAACTGAATAAAACTTATAAAGCAACCGAAAATTATATTGTATTTATCGATTACACTTCTAAACCAAATGAGCTGAAAGCCAAAGGCAGTGCAGCTATCAACGATGCGAAAGGTTTATATTTTATTAATCCAAAGGGTGAAGAAAAAAATAAACCAACCGAAATATGGACACAGGGCGAAACCGAATCTAACTCTGCATGGTTTCCTACCATCGATAAACCCAATCAAAAATGTACCGAAGAAATTAATATAACTGTTCCATCAAAATACACAACATTATCGAACGGAAAATTAATCAGTCAAACAAAAAATAATAACGGTACAAGAACCGATTACTGGAGAATGGAATTACCTCATTCGCCTTATTTATTTTTTATGGGCATTGGCGAATATTCCATCATAAAAGATTCTTACAAAGACAAAGAAGTAAGTTATTATGTTGAAAAA
>DATAMD010000044.1:0-2285 GCA_036260755.1 Chitinophagaceae bacterium
TCCTGAAGAAATAAAAGTGATTGCATTTTCAACTGTTGATACGGCACCCATATTCAATCCGTCTCTGTCAACAATTACACAATCGGCTTTTGAGATAGGGAAAGCCGCTTCTGAAATTTTATTCAAAGGAATTGAAAAGAAAAATTATGATATCACGGATGAATATGTTGTAATTCCATCTGTGTTTTTTGAAAGAAAATCTTCTCAGGAAACAAACACCGGCAGAAAGAAGAAATAATTTTTTAAGAGCGCATTAATTTTTTAAATAAAAAACCTCTTGCCGTAAAAAATCGGTAAGAGGTTTTTTATTTTACAGCCCTGCGTTAATTTCGCTGATTACAACAGGCCTTTTTTCTTCAACAGATTTTTTTGCTGCTACTGCAATAACAGTTGCTTTTAATCCGTCATCGCCTGTAACAGGCAATGGGGTATTATTACTTAATGCATCTATAAAATGCTGCATCTCGTTTAAGTATGATGTTGCATAACGATCCATAAAAAAATCAAGCGGCAATGCCTGATGTATTCCTTCTGCATCAAACAATACATTGCTGTTATGTAAATTATTTTTTACCTGAATCATTCCGTTGCTGCCAAATATTTCAATGCGTTGATCGTATCCATACACTGCTTTACGGCTATTATCAATCACTGCATACGTTCCGTCTTCAAACACAAGCGTGGTAAGGGCTGTATCGATATCACCGGCTTCTGCAACTTTTTTATCAACTAAAACAAGTCCTTTTGCATAAACTTCTTTTACTTCTTTTCCCATCATATAACGGGCCATATCAAAATCATGAATCGCCATATCCATAAATAATCCTCCCGAATTTTTTATGTAATCAATGGGTGGCAATCCCGGATCGCGGCTTGTAATTTTTACAACCTGAATATCGCCTATTTTACCTGCCCTGATATTTTTATGTGCCTGCATAAAATCCGGATCAAACCTTCTGTTAAACCCTAACATCAGTTTTAATCCGGATGCTTTTGCTTTTTTTACCAGCAGGATTGTTCTTTCCAAAGAAAGATCAATTGGTTTTTCGCAGAAAATATGTTTTCCTGCCTGCAGTGCCATCTCAATTAACTGAGCATGTGAACTTGTTGGTGTGCATATTACAATTGCATCAACAGTTGGAAGGCTTATAATTTTGGCAGGATCGGAAGAAAAAATAATTTCTTCTTTATATATTTTTTTAAACTCTTCTGTGGTATAATTTGTATCGGCTACTGCAACAATATTTGCCTGCGGGAAATGGCTCACAATATTTCTCAAATGTATTTTCCCGATTCTTCCGATTCCGATGATAGCGATGTTTATTTTTTTCATATTCATTGTTAATTATAAATCGTTAATATTTTTTATGAACCCAATATTGGTTTTATTAATTACTTAAAGTCCGATCTTTTTTAAATAATCTCTGTTATTTTTTGCGCAATGTTTTGGAGAACCCATACCCGGCAAAACATCCTGTTCAACAACAATCCAATCGGCATAATTTTTTTCTTCCAAAAATTCTTTTATTGATTTGAAAGAAACATCTCCTTTTCCTAATTCGCAAAAAATTCCGTTGCGAACAGATTCGAAATAATCTAAATTATTTTCTGCTACCTGTTTAGCAATTGCAGGATTATAATCTTTAAAATGAACATGCCAGATACGATCAAAATATTTATTCATTGTTCCTAAAATATCATCGCCACCACCTAAACGATAATGACCTGTATCGAAACATAATCCAACCAATGAAGGATTGGTGAATTGCATTAACCAATCAATTTCCTGAGGAGTTTCTACATAGCCTGCTGCATGATGATGAAACACTGTTCGCATTCCATATTTTTCTTTTAATACCTTAGCTACAGCATCAGCACCTTTGGCAATTATTTTATATTTTTCTACCGGCAATAAATGTTCGGCCTTTACTCGGCCTGCATTTTTTGTACGCGCTGCAACTGTTCCGTTATCATCTGCCAAAACAATTACTGCATTCGTGTAACCCGCATCGTACATGAGTCCTGCGGTTTTCAACACTCTTTCAATACCTTCTGCATGAGCCGATTCGTTCGATAATGCAACAGGTACAAATGCACCCAACATTTCTAAATTTCTTTTGCTTACTTCTGCAAATAATTGTTTGGGATCGGTTGGCATAAAACCCCAATCGCCTAATTCAGTTCCTGCATAACCAATTTCGGCAATTTCATCCAATACCTGTTCGTAGCCCAATGATTTTCCTTCCAAATCAAATTCCAATACACCCCAACTGCAAGGTGCATTT
>DATAMD010000045.1:0-5715 GCA_036260755.1 Chitinophagaceae bacterium
AAAACTATTGTCTGATTTTGATTTAAAAAGGGTGTAAAAAAGACATCTTAGAGGGTTGATTAAGACAAATCAATTTTGTAGCTTCGCTCAAAAAAATAAATGAAACATATTTCTATAATTGTTCCTGAAGGAGAAAACAATTTGAGCAGTATAATTGGTGCTTACAAAATTTTAACGAGGGCCAATGCTGTCTGGAAAGAAAAAGGCAAAAAAGAACTTTACAAAATTGAATTAGCAGGCATTTCAAAAAAAGTAGAATTCTATGATGGCCTGTTTACAGTAAAACCGCATACTAACATTTCAGCAATAACAAAAACAAATCTTATCATCATCCCTTCATTAAACCATAATTATCAAAAAGCAATAAAAAGAAACAAGCCTTTGATTGAATGGATTGAAGAACAATATAAAAATGGTGCGGAAGTGGCAAGTATTTGTACAGGCGCTTTTTTGCTTGCTTCTACAGGATTACTTAACGGCAAATCCTGTTCTACACATTGGAGCTTTGCAGATACTTTCAGAAATATGTTTCCAAAAATAAATTTACAAACAGACAGGTTGATTACCGACGAAAACGGGATTTATACCAATGGCGGCGCCTATTCGTTTCTGAATCTTATTATTTATCTGGTTGAAAAATATTTCGACAGGCAAACGGCAATTTTTTGCTCCAAAATATTTCAAATCGAAATGGACAGGCAAAACCAATCGGCCTTTATCATATTTACCGGGCAAAAATCGCACGGCGATGAAGCAATCAGGCAAGCGCAAACCTATATTGAAAACAATCTTAACGAAAAAATATCTATTGAAAACTTATCATCAAAACTTGCTGTTGGCAGACGAAACTTTGACAGGCGATTTATTAAAGCAACAGGCAATACACCTGCCGAATATACACAAAGAGTAAAAATTGAAGCCGCAAAAAAAGCATTCGAATCGAGCCGTAAAAACATTAATGAAGTAATGTATGAAGTTGGCTATTCGGATGTTAAAGCATTTAGAGAAGTATTTAGAAAAATAACGGGAATATCGCCGTTGGAATACAGGAATAAGTATAATAAAGATGCACTAATTTAAAAGCACGAACACATACAAAACACGATTGGTATTACTGCCAACACAATTGATGTGCTTTTAATAATTACTATATTTATATCTTAGTGTTTCTATTGTGTGTTGGTGCTGCAATGCACACCTGATAATAAACACAATTGCTTCATACAATTTTGTTGATGATCTGTAAAAATTAAATGAACTTTTAAGAATAAACAAACATTGAAATACATTACACGCACTATTTGGGTTTTATCGATTATTAGTTTACTGACAGACACAGCAAGTGAAATGCTTTATCCCATCATGCCTATTTATTTAAGGACAATCGGGTTTTCTGTCATTTTAATCGGAGTGCTTGAAGGTATTGCAGAAGCAACAACGGGACTTAGTAAAGGTTATTTTGGAAAACTTTCCGACAGTTCGGGCAGGCGTGTTCCGTTTGTGCAAATTGGTTATTCGTTTAGTGCCATTTCAAAACCAATGATGGCCATTTTTATTTATCCGCTTTGGATATTTTTTGCAAGAACAATTGACCGCTTCGGTAAAGGCATGCGGACAGGAGCAAGAGATGCAATGCTCTCTGACGAAGCAACGCCTCAAACAAAAGGAAAAATCTTTGGCTTTCACCGCTCAATGGACACACTTGGTGCAGTCATCGGGCCTTTATTGGCTTTGGGTTATCTTTATTACAATCCGGCTAACTATAAAACACTTTTTTATATTGCCTTTGTGCCTGGGCTTTTTGCAGTTTTTACTTCCTTCTTTCTCAAAGAAAAAAATAAATCTGCCGGTAAATCAAAAACTTCTGTTTCGTTTTTTTCGTTTCTGCATTACTGGAAAGAAAGTCCTGCCGCATATAAAAAATTAGTAGCCGGGCTTTTAGTTTTTACGCTATTCAACAGTTCCGATTTTTTTCTGCTGCTCAAATCAAAAGAATCGGGCCTTAACGATACGGCGGTTATCGGTGTGTATATTTTTTATAATCTTGTTTATGCATTGTTTGCATTTCCCATTGGTATAGTTGCCGATAAAATAGGCCTTAAAACTATTTTTGTAACAGGGCTTGTATTGTTTGCAACGGTATATTTTGGTATGGCAATAAACACAAACATGTACTTCTTTTTTACTTTATTTTTTCTGTATGGTATTTATGCAGCAGCCACCGAAGGAATATCAAAAGCCTGGATATCTAACATCACAGATAAAAAAGATACCGCAACAGCAATCGGAACTTTTTCGGGACTCCAAAGTATTTGTACTATGCTGGCAAGTTCTTTAATGGGACTTATTTGGTTTAGGTTGGGCGCAACCTTTGCTTTTATTGTAACTGCCACTGTAACAATTTTTGTTGCTGTTTATTTTTTGATAAATATTTCCAAACCGAAAATGGGTTGATGCAAAGAGCAAAGAATGTCATAACAATAACATTGCTTAAATTATCCTCTTAAAATATTTTCAAACTGCTATAAAATGTTAAAAATAAAATACAGGCATAATTAATTCTTCTCTCTGCCGATTTCTTACCCATCTCTATTTTAATTTTTGCCATTATTAAGGTATGTTTGCTCCACTCTTAAAAACCAAGACCATGAATTTTAAAAAGACTAACAATCTTGTCGGATGGGCAGTAGCGCTTATTGCTTGTACAGTTTATATTTTAACCGCGGAAGCCGGTGGCAGTTTCTGGGATTGCGGCGAATTTGTAAGCAGTTGTTTTAAAGTACAAATTCCGCATCCGCCGGGAGCACCTTTATTTGTTTTATTAGGAAGAATATTTATTATTTTATTTGGTAATGATCCAATGACCGCTGCAAAAGCTGTGAACATAATGAGTGCATTGGCAAGTGGTTTCACTATTTTATTTTTATTCTGGACCACCACACATTTTGCAAGAAGAATTGCAAAAGTTGGTGTGAATGACAGCATGTCTATGTCGCAAGCCTGGGGCATTATGGGTGCAGGTGTTGTGGGTGCATTGGCTTATACTTTCAGCGATTCATTTTGGTATAGTGCTGTTGAAGGCGAAGTTTATGCAGCAAGTTCTTTCTTCAGTGCCATTGTATTCTGGTCTATTTTAAAATGGGATAATGAAGCCGAAGCCAACAAACCCGGTGCAGATAAATGGCTGGTTTTTATTTTCTTTTTGATTGGTCTCTCTGTTGGCGTTCACCTGTTGTGTTTGTTGAATATCCCGGCAATTGTGATGGTTTATTATTTTAGAAGAAGAGAACATTTTAATTATAAAATTATCCGCAAATGGTTTTTGATATTAACCATTTCTGCAGGCGTATTGGCATTCTTTGCTGCCATGATTGGTGCAAGCGGAGAAGCAAATGAAGATCGCGGACTTTCGACCGATGGAACGCTTGGTGCTTTAATGCTTTTTGGAACTGCTCTTGCTGTGGGCTTATTATATTTAATTGAAAGGATTAATAAAGATAAAAAAGAATATAATGGCGGAATATATATCTTTTTCTTACTCAGCTGCGTTATTCTGGGTATCATGCAAATTGTTGTAATTCAGTACAGCATTGGATTTGCAGGTATATTCGACCGCATATTTGTTAATAACGCAGGATTGCCTTTCTTCAGCGGGTTCACCACATTCTTTGTTTTATTAGCCATATTAATTTGGCTTGGACTTCGTTTCGCACAAAAAAAATCATGGGCTTATTTACGTTTGGCTATTTGGTGTTTTGCATTCAGTTTAATTGGTTACAGCACTTATTTAACAACCATGATACGCAGTAATGCCGATCCTGCAGTTGATATGTACAATGTAGATAACCCGATGAGTTTGGTTGGTTATCTGGGCCGCGATCAGTATGGAGATTTCCCGTTATTATACGGACAAAAATATACTTCCGATCCTGTTGATTATAAAACGGGCGCAACTAAATATCAGAAAGGAAAAAATAAATATATCGAAAATGGACAGGAAGGACATTATCTATATGCTCCCGAAGATAAAATGATTTTACCACGCGTTTGGGATGCCAGCAACGATCAATCGCATGCCGATTATTATTCTGCATTTTTGGGAATCGATAAATACAGGGATAAGGATGGCAGAGAAAAATACGACCATGCCCCTACTCAATGGGATAATGTTAAATTCTTTTTCGGTTATCAATTTTACTGGATGTACTTCCGCTATTTTGGTTGGAATTTTATTGGCAAACAAAACGATGTGCAAGGTGTATTCATTGGTAATGGACGAGATGGCAACTGGATTACCGGCATTAATTTTATTGACAGTTTGATTTACGGCGACCAAAGCAATATGCCCGACAGTTTAAAAAATAATAAAGCGCACAACCGCTTATTTGCATTGCCGTTTATTTTAGGATTGATAGGCTTATTCTATCATTTCAAGAAAAAGAATGATGATGGTTTGGTTACATTAATTTTATTTTTCTTTAGCGGTATTGCCATAGTGTTGTATTTGAATCAGGCAGGCAATCAACCGCGTGAACGTGACTATGCCTATGTTGGCAGCTTCTATGCTTTTGCTATCTGGATTGGTTTAGGAGTGATGAAAATTGCTGAATGGCTAAGTAAAAAAATATCGCAAACAACTGCTTCTGCACTCGCAACTTTTGTTTGTTTACTTGCAGTGCCGGTTATTATGGCACAGCAGGAATGGGACGATCACGACAGAAGTAAAAAAGAATTAGCAAGAGATCTTGCAAAAGATTATTTGGAAAGTTGTGCACCCAATGCTATCCTGTTTTCTTTCGGCGATAACGATACTTATCCTTTGTGGTATGCACAGGAAGTAGAAGGAATACGCACCGATGTTCGTGTAATCAATTACAGTTTATTGGGCATCGACTGGTACATCAATCAATTGCGGTATAAAGTAAATAAAAGCGATTTGATCGATGTGATATGGAGCGACGATCAGATTGAAGGCCGCAAAAGAGATTACATCGTTTATAATCCTAAAACAATTCCGCAGGATCGGTATTACGATCTGTATGATATGATGAAGAATTATGTTGGCAGCGATGATCCCGATAAAATGGATAATTCAAGAGGCGAATTATTAAATTCATTCCCATCAAAAAAAGTTTCTGTTCCGGTTGATAAAGCATTGGTATTACGGAATGGAACCGTTAATGCAACGGATAGTGTGGTGAGCGAATTAAGGTTCGACATTCCGCGTAATACTTTAATGAAAAATGATCTCGCTGTTTTAAATATTATTGCAGCCAATCATTGGAAACGCCCGATTTATTTTACCGGCGGGTTCGGCGAATTAGGTTTTACAAAATATTTACGTAAAGACGGATTAAGTTATCGCCTCGTTCCTGTTGAAGGAAATGACATTAACGGCGACTGGATGTTTGATAAGCTGATGAATAAATTTGGGTTCGGTAATGCCAATTTAAAAGGTGTTTATTATGATGAAGAAAACCGCAGGCACTTACAAAATATCCGTCAGGCGTACGGCGAGCTCGGTGCATATCTTGCAACAAAAGGGAAAAAAGATTCTGCACGCAATGTGTTGGAAAGAGCCGATAAAATGATCTTGCAGGAAAACTTCCCTTACGGAATGGTTAGCCGTTATAACCAGCATAACCGTACCTCTTTATTATTTCTTGATGCTTGTTACCGTGCCGATGCAAAAGATCTGGCAGCTAAAGTTCAGGC
>DATAMD010000047.1:0-1967 GCA_036260755.1 Chitinophagaceae bacterium
CTTATTTATTATCTAATTTTCATAAAGGTGTGAGAGGGAACTGTGGGGACACATAATCATGCACACTAATTCCCTGCTCGATAATTCATGAAGTTATTTTTTAATTATTTTGGTAATCGTTGATGAACTGCCAGAGTATGCTGAAACTATATATACTCCAGACGGGAGATGAGCACATTTAATCGTTTCATCATCGTTTATCTTCTTGTTGAAGTAAATTTTTCCTGTTAAGTCTGAAATATTTACTTGCGTTGATTTAATTATACCACTAATGCTTATACATTCACTTAAAGTGTTTAACTTTACAGTTAAATGTGCCGGTTTTGCTGCCCGTATCGCATGTGAGACAAATGTACTACCGGTGATTGATAAATCATCAAGGTATAAAACGGATCCAACATTTTTTGCGACTCGGTTGTTTGATGTATTAAACCGTATCTGAGCTGAATCGGGAATATCGTTGCAGTTATATGTCAGGCTAAAGACTGTATATGTTGATGCTGCGTAAAGGTCTTTTCCTACAATCCCAACCTGATTACCACTTTTAAATAAGATTAAATCAATATGTGCAGTATCTGCCAACGCTGGGATGTATTTGTACCAACCGGTAAAAATTCCATTCTTTGTCGTGCAAGGAAATTTTGTTTCCTCGTCATTAACAATATCACCATATGTACCGCTACCTATTATACCATCATTGTTATCTTCATACGGATTAACATACGTTATTGCTTTCATGGCATACATCCCGGTATGTGCATCAGTGGTTTTTTGGAGGGGATTGGTTACATTACAATCAAGAACAACCTCGTACGCCCCCCACATCATGAAGTTACAAGGATGTTCTATCGGGCGTCCCCACTCCTCAAAGCCTCCGTAGGGTAAAACCCCCGTATCGAATGCTATATCATCAACTATTAAATATTCATCTTTTTTGCCAGTTGTTGGCATTGAATTTATGGGAACTTTAAAGTTTGCTGGACAGAACACTATGGCAAAAGTGTCAGGTATTTCTGTTAATCCCTGAATATCAAATTCGAGTTTTACATAATCAGAAGTATTACTTCCGCCTATTTTAAAAATGTTCTGCTCTGCAGTAGTTAAGGTGGTTCCGTTTTTTCTAAAAATAAGGATAATGCTCGCTGAATCTCCGGTTTGCATACTCCATTTAGCATACAAATACAGTTTCGATGGTTTTTGAGTGTAAGGGTATGGAAATCCACCACTTCTTATAAAGTTTGGATCCCATGTTCCTAAAATAATGGAGGGTTCATTATCAGTGCTTATATCAGTTTCATTTACCAATTTTATTGCATAATTTCCGCTATGCGCCGGGATATATTTGGTAACAGCAGTACTATCATTATCATTCCGATAGTGACTTATATGCCAATCATTGGGAATTGTTGTTCATGTTTCAAAATCGCCATTAGGTATTTGTCCTGTTGCTATCAAACGTGATGTAATAATGAAAAATAGGGCGTAGATTATTTTCATACTGTGTGTTGTCAGACTTTATAGTGCTGATCCTGCACTGTTAATGATGTTTTATGCAATCACGATTTACAATTTGCGCTTACAGTTAATCTTTTTGATGCACTTTAGCATTCAGTTATAATTATTCTTGAAAAGTTAAGCTGCAACCTCCTTTTAATGGCGTCTACTTATTTTATACACAGTGCAAAGTAAGCCATAGAGTATTTATTGTATACTGATTTTAATATTGCTGAATAATGCTTAAAACCAAAGATTGAAAACAGTCAATCCTTTACCAATCTGACTGGGAACCCGTATCTCGCGTTGTATTGGTATCTGGGAAGGTTGCTGAGTCCACCGTCATCGTAGACTAGGGCACGGCCCCAATCTGTAACATTGGCCAATGTTGGGTTCCACCAGGCGATTGCTTCATTAAGGAAAAAAAATGTTATCATTATTTAATGATACTGTATTTTATCTTTAAGCGCCAC
>DATAMD010000052.1:0-6490 GCA_036260755.1 Chitinophagaceae bacterium
GTTTGGCGGCTATTTCAGCACACAATCATCAACATTGCCTGCTGCCATGAAAACAGGAAATCTTACTGTTCGTCCGTGGAGTATTGTTACAAAAATTTTATACGATAAGGATACAAAAAAAGCCACCGGCGTTGAAGTGCTGGATGCAGAAACAAATAAAACGTATGTCTTCAAATCAAAAATTATTTTCTTAAATGCATCAACATTAAACAGTGCATGGATATTAATGAATAGTGCCACAGATATTTGGCCCGATGGTTTAGGAAGCAGCAGCGGCGAGCTTGGACATAATTTAATGGACCATCATTTAGATGTACATGCCGGTGGTATAGTTGAAGGGTATGAAGACAAATATGTGTTTGGTCGCCGCGCCAATGGATTTTATATTCCGCGTTACAGAAATTTCTTTGGCGATAAAAGAAATTACTTACGCGGCTTCGGTTATCAGGGTAGTGCAGGAAGAAGCGGATGGAATCATGATGTGGCAGAATATAGTGTGGGTGCGGCTTTCAAAGAGGCATTAACAGTGCCGGGAACTTGGAGCATTGGAATGGGCGGCTTTGGAGAAACACTTCCATATCATGAAAATAAAGTAACACTCGATAAAACTAAAAAAGATAAATGGGGATTAAATGTTCTTTCAATTGATGCGGAATTAAAAGAGAATGAATTGAAGATGCGGAAAGATATGTTAAATGATGCCATCGAAATGCTGGAAGCAGCCGGTGTAAAAAATGTAAAAGGTGCTGATACCAATCCGTATCTCGGTCGCGGTATCCACGAAATGGGAACTGCAAGAATGGGGCACGATCCAAAAACATCGGTATTAAATAAATGGAATCAGGTATGGGATGCAAAAAATGTTTTTGTTACCGATGGATCTTTTATGACATCAGCAGCATGCCAAAACCCATCATTAACTTATATGGCATTTACTGCACGTGCAGCAAATTATGCAGTGGAAGAATTAAAAAAGGGAAATTTATAATTATCAAATTAATTTATGCCAACCGATTCAACTTATATCAATAACAAAGCAGTTGCGCAAAATACTTTTGATGCAATTGTTATTGGTAGCGGCATCAGCGGCGGTTGGGCAGCAAAAGAATTATGCGAACATGGTTTGAAGACTTTGGTATTGGAAAGAGGAAGAAATGTTGAGCACATCAAAGATTATCCCACTGCCACGAAAGACCCGTGGGACTTCGATCACAGAGGATGGATAACCGATAAATTTAAAAAAGCAAATCCGTTAATTACAAAAGCAGCAGGTTTTGCAGAAGATACAAAACACTTTTTTATTGAAGATAAAGATCATCCATACATTCAGGAAAAACCATTCGATTGGATTCGCGGTTATCAGGTTGGCGGCAAATCTTTAACGTGGGGAAGAGCTTGCCAGCGCTGGAGTAATTTTGAATTTACTGCACCGCATCGTTATGGTTATGGAATTGAGTGGCCAATTGGTTATGGTGATGTTGCACCGTGGTATTCTCACGCAGAAAAATTTATTGGTGTTTGCGGCAATAAAGATGGAATTGAATCGATGCCCGATGGCGAATATTTGCCGCCCTTCGATTTTAATTGTGTAGAACAACATATAAGCGAATCGATCTTAAAAAATTTTAATCGCCACATGGTTCGTGCACGTTGGGCACATTTAACAAAGCCTAACGAAATTCATTTGCAACAAGGCCGCGGACAATGTCAGGCCCGCAACTTATGTATGCGCGGATGCCCGTTTGGCGGCTATTTCAGCTCTGTATCTTCAACTTTACCGTGGGCTGCAAAAACAAATAATTTAACCATCAGGCCATACTCAGTTGTTCATTCAATTATTTATGATGAACAAAAACAAAAAGCTGTTGGCGTAAGAGTAATTGATGCAAATACCAAACAGTCTACAGAATATTTTTCGAAAATTATTTTTGTAAATGCATCCACATTAAACAGCAATTTAATTTTATTGAATTCAATTTCCAATCGCTTCCCCAATGGATTAGGAAATGATAGTGGTGTGTTGGGAAAATATATTTGCCATCATAATTACCGCGGATCTATTGGCGGGCACATCGATGGCTTTGAAGATAAATATTATTTTGGCCGCAATCCATCCGAAGCTATTGTTGCCAACTTCAGAAACCTGCATCAACGCGATACAGATTTTGTTGGCGGCTATACTATTTTTTCGGGTGCAGGAAGAGAAAGAGGAAATGCAACCGAACAAACAGATGCTGTTGGAATTAATTTAAAAAATGCAATGACCGAGCCTGGCTCCTGGTATGTGTACATGTACATGCAGGGTGAAACAATTCCGAAAGAAAATAATCATGTGCGCTTAAGTAAAGATCAAAAAGATCAATGGGGCATTCCATTATTAATTACATCGGTTGGATATGATGATAATGATGATAAGATGGTGAAAGATTTTATTACAGAAAGTACTGCCATGCTGGAAAAAGCCGGTGTAAAAAATTTAAACTCGTACGACAATAAACAAGCGCCCGGATTGGATATACACGAAATGGGCGGATGCAGGATGGGCAAGGACCCTAAGGCTTCGATGCTGAATGAATTTAATCAATTGCATCATTGCAAAAATGTTTTTGTAACCGATGGTGCATGCATGGCAAGCACAGGAAATCAAAGCCCGTCTATTTTATACATGGCATTAACTGCACGTGCAGCAAACTATGCGGTTGATGAACTAAAGAAAAATAATTTATAAAAAGTGTAAATAAAATTTTATGGAAAGAAGAGAACTTTTAAAAATGATAACACTCGTTACCGGCGGTGCATTAATTGGCGGAGAATTTTTGTTATCGGGTTGTAAAAATAATGCAAAGGCCGAAGGAAGTTTTAGTGATGATGATATTGCTTTTTTGGATGAAGTGGCAGAAACCATTCTTCCCAAAACAAATACACCCGGCGCAAAAGATGCGCAGGTTGGTAAATTAATGACCGTGATGGTGAATGATTGTTATGAAGCAAAAGATCAAAAAATATTTCATGATGGATTGATAAAATTAAATGAAGCCTGCAAGAAAAAATTTAGTTCATCATTCATGAAAATTAATGCTGAGCAACGAAAAGAATTATTAACCGAACTGGATAAGGAAGCAAAAGAATATCAGAAAACAAAAAAAGAAACAGATGCTAATCATTATTTTACGATGATAAAACAATTAACGCTGTTTGGTTTCTTTACTTCGAAACCCGGAGCTACAGAGGCATTGCGCTATATTGCCGTTCCAGGAAAATACGAAGGATGTGTGCCGTATAAAAAAGGCGAAAAAGCATGGGCAACGTAGAAAGGTGAAAAGTGACTGATGATTTTTTCTTGTTGAATAATGCTCTTAACGTACAAGGGTGCGATGCAGGCCTCATCTGCCTTTCAGGCATCTTCTCCTAAAGGGGAAGGGAAATGGATGTGATTTGTTTTTGCCATGAAACACAAAAGATGGTAACATAAATTTTTAAACAGTTCTTATTACCTTTATTTTTAAAACGATTGTTATGAACAACGACAGAAGAAATTTTATTAGGCTTAGCAGTTTATCTGCATTGAGCCTGGCCATGCCGGTAAAGAAATTTTCATTTTTAAATAATGAAAATTTTGACTCACTGAAAATTAAACAATTCGGTATTCAGTTGTGGACGGTGAAAGAAGATATGGCTGCAAATGCAAAAGATACCTTGAAAAAAATTGCAGGTGATGGTTATAAACAAATAGAAAGTTTTGAAGGAAAACAGGGAATGTTTTGGGGAATGACGTATAAAGAATTTAAAAAATACATGGATGAGTTGGGAATGAAAATTATTTCATCGCATTGCGATACAAAAAATGATTTTGAGCGCAAAGCCGCTGAGGCTGCGGAAATTGGAATGAAGTATTTGATTTGCCCGTGGAAAGGCCCGCAAAAATCCATTGATGATTTTAAACGCTTTGCCGATGAATTTAATAAAAATGGTGAAGTGTGCAGGAAGAACGGGATCAGGTTTGCGTATCATAATCATGATTATTCGTGGAAGCCAATCGACGGACAAATTCCGCAGGAAGTGATGATAGACAATACCGATAAAAATTTAGTTGATTTTGAAATGGATATTTATTGGGTGGTTGCTGCAGGCGTTGATCCGAAAGTTTATTTTAAAAAATATCCCAACCGTTTTCGTTTGTGCCATGTAAAAGATATGGGTAAAACTGCTACCGGAAGTGAATCGGTTCATCTGGGAACAGGCACAATAGATTTTCATTCTGTTTTAAAAACAGGGAAAGAAAATGGACTGGAATATTTTATTGTTGAACAGGAAGCATTCACCAATACCAATCCATTGGAAAGTGCAAAAATTAATGCGGATTATTTAAAAACATTTTGATTTAAAAATATTAATTATCTTTATTTAGTGTTTTGTTTTTTATGTATTCAAAAAAACGCCAAAAGATTTCTATCTGCCGGCGTTTTTTATTTTATGGATAACAAAAATTATTTGCCTAACGTCCAGCCATCACGATAATTTCTTTTTACAAATTGATTGGCATCATCGAAATTGGTGATCTTCATATTTGCGCCATCCCATAATAATTTTATATTTCTTCCGGGATAATCAAATTCATTTGGTTTGTTGGCTTTTGCTTTTTTAATATCATAACTTCTGATGGCAAGATTACCCATTAAAACTATTTCGGTTAACGGTCCTGCTAAATCGAAATGCGAACTTAAATTTTTATGCTCATTGCTATCGTACCCGGCAATACAAGCTTCAACCCATGCTTTATAATGGCCATCATCACCACCCGGAACACGAGCCAGTGTTTGTTTTACATGCACTTCTTCGTTGCGCGAAAGCGGCAGCAGTCTTGGATTTGCGCCGTAAGTACCGCACATCATTTTTCCTTTTGTACCAATAAATAAAACAGCATTACCTCCATCGCCAAATAATTCGTTGGCGCCTAATTCTTCGGGTCTTTCGGGTTGGATACCACCATCCATCCAGTGCAATTTTATTTCATGTGATTTGCCTTTAAAAGTAAGTGTTATGTGAGATGATGTTGGTCCGCTTTCGGGATAATAAGCTTTTGTCCATGGTTGAATATAACGTGTGGCTACACTGCATTCGGCTTCTGTTGGATATCCTAATCCCAACACACGAAATGGTGCTTCTATTAAATGGCAGCCCATATCGCCCAAAGCACCGGTGCCATAATCCCACCAGCCACGCCAATTAAATGGCAATAATCCATCAACATAATCTTTATAAGGTGCTGTGCCTTGCCAAAGATCCCAATCTAATTGAGAAGGGATCGTATTTGCTTTCTCCGGCCATTTAATTCCCTGCGGCCAAACCGGCCGGTCGGTAAAACAATAAACAGTATGCACATCGCCAATAATATCTGCATCATGCCATTCACGTAATTGCCTAACTCCATCACCCGATGCACCCTGATTACCCATTTGTGTAACTACTTTATATTGATGAGCCGCATGTGTCAGCATTCTTGCTTCATAAATATCATGCGTCATCGGTTTTTGAACATAAACATGTTTGCCCAATTGCATGGCTGCCATGGCTTGTGCGGCGTGCATGTGATCGGGTGTTGAAACAGAAACGGCATCAATATTTTTATGTTCTTTATCCAGCATCTCCCGAAAATCTTTATAATATTTTGCGTTGGGGTAACGCTTGCGGCTGGTAATACTTTGCCTGTCGTCAACATCGCAAAGTGCAAAAATTTCGGCTTTACCGCTTTTATAAAAATTAAATAAATCGCTCGACCCTTTACCGCCTGCGCCAATACCTGCAACAGATAATTTATCGCTGGGTGCAATAAAGCCCCTGCCTAAAACATGGCGCGGAATAATGTAAAATCCTGCAGCGGCAATGGCAGCATTGCGAATAAAATTTCTGCGTGAATTGTTTTGAACTGATTCGTTAGGTTGATGTTTTTTCATTGTCAATCGTTAATATGAGGTAATGAAAATAAAGATTTAAGCATAATTATTTGAAGAAAATATTTAGATGGTTTGAAAGAAAAAAGCGGACTCTTTTTGGAGATAAATCAGATCCTGAAATCTGATAAATGGAACGTTTGTCTCATTTGTGGAACGATAAGCCTTTTCCACTGTTTTTAAACTGTTCATTATCAACTATTCTTTGCAATGGTATATACTTTGAATTATCTCATGCAGCAGATCATCAACAAAAAAATTCGATGAGATTTTTAAATAATTAAAACATCCAAATATGCTCAACAAATTTAAATTTATCGTAGGCCTGGTTGCAATAACCGTAGCAATGGCAATCACTTCGCCTTATACCAATATGTTTGGTAAACAATATAACAGCAACATGGATTTTTCGTGCTGCAAAAACAATCAGTTAGTTATTCATCATTATTACACAACCAAAGCTTTTTGGGTAACGCTTAATAAAGGTTACGCTCTGGAACCTGTTGGCAAACCATCAACAGATTGCAATATTACCTGCG
>DATAMD010000054.1:0-5708 GCA_036260755.1 Chitinophagaceae bacterium
CAGGGACGTTTGGAAAGTTTATTAAACTTTCAAACAATGGTTACCGACTTAACCGGATTGGAAATTGCCAATGCATCTTTATTGGATGAAGGCACTGCTGCCGCCGAAGCAATGGCTATGCTGTTTCATCATGTAAACAAAACAGATAAAATTGAGAAGCCTGTATTTTATGTTGATGAAAAAATATTTCCGCAAACAAAAGATGTATTAATTACACGTGCTGCTCCAATCGGCATTGAATTGGTTTTTGGCGATTATAAAACTGCATCAATCAATGAAAATTATTTTGGAGCGATTGTTCAATATCCAAACAATAATGGTTCGATAGAAGATTATAAAAATTTTATTTCAACCGTTCACAATGTTGGTGGATATGTTGTAATGGCAACAGATTTATTAGCATTAACAATATTAACGTCTCCTGCAGAACTCGGTGCCGACGTGGCTTTGGGCTCGGCACAACGTTTTGGTGTGCCGCTTGGTTTTGGCGGGCCGCATGCCGCATTCTTTGCAACTAAAGATGAATTTAAACGTGGTATGCCCGGCAGATTAATTGGCGTTAGTATTGATGCACAGGGCAAACGTGCACTGCGTATGGCTTTGCAAACAAGAGAGCAACATATTAAACGCGAAAAAGCAACCAGTAATATTTGTACGGCACAAGCATTGCTGGCAAACATGGCTGCCATGTATGCTATTTATCACGGCCCTGATGGATTGAAAAAAATTGCACAGCGTGTTGCATTATTAACACAAACTTTATCAAACGAATTAAGTGCATTAGGTTTTGAAAATGTAAATAAATATTATTTCGATACCATTGTTGTAAAAGCTGATGCAGAAAAAATAAAAACAATTGCAGAAAAACATCAGATCAATTTCAGGTATTTTGATGCACAACAAATTGGTATTGCATTGGATGAAACCACATCACAAAAAGATGTGTTGGATATTGTTTATGTTTTTGCAGAATCGTTAGGAAAAGATGAAGCAGAAGTTAGTTTTGATAGTGATGATGAATTAATTTCTATTCCGGCATTTGCAAAACGTTCATCAACTTATTTAGCGCATCCTGTTTTTAATACTCATCACAGCGAAAGCCAGATGATGCGTTATTTAAAACAATTAGAAAATAAAGACCTTTCGTTAAACACAAGCATGATCACACTCGGCAGTTGCACCATGAAATTAAATGCAGCAACAGAAATGATTCCTGTGAGTTGGCCTGAGTTTAGTAAAATTCATCCTTTCGTTCCATCCAATCAAGTTGAAGGTTATTTATTTATTATTGATGAGTTAGGAAAATATTTATCAACCATCACAGGATTTGCTGCATGCAGTCTGCAACCAAACAGCGGTGCGCAGGGCGAGTATGCAGGATTATTAACCATCATGCGTTTTCATCAAGCAAATAATAATGCACATAGAAATACGGTATTAATTCCTACTTCTGCACACGGCACAAACCCTGCAAGTGCAGTAATGGCGGGCATGAAAGTAGTTATAGTAAAAAGCGATGAAGAAGGGCATATTGATGTGGCCGACTTAAAATTAAAAGCCGAACAATATAAAGATTCGTTAGGTGCATTGATGGTAACTTATCCATCAACACATGGCGTGTTTGAAGAAAGCATCAAAGAAATTTGTGCAACCATTCATCAGTTTGGCGGACAAGTTTATATGGATGGCGCCAACATGAATGCACAGGTTGGATTAACATCGCCGGCAACAATTGGCGCCGATGTTTGCCATTTAAATTTGCATAAAACATTTGCCATTCCGCATGGTGGTGGTGGTCCGGGTGTTGGGCCAATTTGCGTGGCTGCGCATTTAGTAGCGCACTTACCTTCTCATGTATCGTTAAATCGTGAATCGGTAATCGCAAGTTCTCAAACTCACGACTCACGACTCACGTCTCACAGTGCTGTAAGTGCTGCTCCGTATGGTTCTGCAAGCATTTTATTAATTAGTTATGCGTACATAAAAATGTTAGGATATGATTGTGTTAGAAAAGCAACCGAATATGCCATCCTCAACGCAAATTATATGCGTGCAAGATTAGAAAAGTATTATAAGATTTTATATACCGGCACAAACGGAACCTGTGCGCATGAATTTATTGTTGATCTGCGTCCGCTAAAATCTGCTACAGGTGTTGAAGCATCTGATGTTGCCAAACGTTTGATGGATTATGCATTTCATGCGCCAACCATGGGCTTTCCTGTTCCGGGAACCATTATGATTGAACCAACAGAAAGTGAAGACAAGGCAGAGCTTGATCGTTTTTGCGATGCATTGATTTCTATTTATGAAGAAATAAAATTAATTGAAGAAGGGAAGTTAGATAAAACAGATAATCCATTAAAAAATGCGCCGCATACACAAGCCGTTATTTGCAGCGATGAATGGAATCATAAATATTCAAGACAGCAAGCTGCATTTCCTTTGTTTTATGTTACACAAAATAAATTCTGGCCAAGTGTTGCAAGAGTAAATGATACGCATGGCGACAGAAATTTAATTTGCACCTGCGAACCTGTTAGCAGTTATGCAGAATAAATAAATTGATTCGCAAATAAAAAAGCCTGGTGAAAATTTTCATCTATAACTTAAACCTGCGAGGTTTTAAAACCTCGCAGGTTTCTTCTCTAAAAGCTCCGCATTGCTGCAGAGCTTTTTATTTTAATTACTTCAAGCTGAATAATGAAATAAACGTACAAGTGTGCGACGTCCGTCCGTTCCGGTACGGACGGGCAACAACCGATGCCATGAAATGCAAAAGCCCGTAACAAAAAATAAAATATTATTTTCCCCAGCGAAAACTTTTTATATCAATTCCCGCTAAATCCAAAACCCTGTCAACCACAGTGGCAGCAATATCTTCAACGGTTTGGGGTTGCGAATAAAATGATGGCGTTGCCGCACAAATAATGCCACCGGCCAGCGTAACCGTTTCCATATTTTTTATATGAATTAAATTATATGGTGTTTCCCTCACCATTAAAATTAATTTTCTTCTTTCTTTTAAAATAACATCCGCAGCTCTTGTAATTAAATCATCACTAATGCCACCGGCAATTCTTCCTAACGTTCCCATGCTGCATGGCGCAACAATCATAATATTATATTTTGCCGAACCCGACGCAAATGGTGCATTAAAATCATTCTTCTCAAAATATTTTAAATCATAATTTTTATAATCATCATTATTTAATTCTGTTTGCCAAACTTCTTTGGCGTTGTTGCTCATCACCACACTTAATTCCTGCCACTGATCTTTTACCTGCATCAGTTTATCCAATAAAACTTTTGCATAAACAGCACCGCTGGCACCGGTTATTGCAACGATGATTTTATTATTGTTCATTTTCTTGTAACTTACTTTCTTCTAATAAAAAATTTTCCAGTTCATTTCTTTTTTTGCTTATGAGTGCTTTCAAATTTTGCAAATTAATTTTTTTATCAGTCGACTTAAGCTCATATTTAATTAGTTTTTTAAACAAATTTTCAAACTTATTATAATAATCTCCCTCGCTTTTCCTAATATAATTTATGAAATTCAATTCAAATTTTACTATTAACCAGTATCTCTGCAACTCATAGCTAAATAATTCATACACATCTTTTAATTCATATATTTCTCTTTCTTCAAAATAGCCTAAGACTTCAAATTCATAAATGACTGATTCTATTAAGTTTTTAATTTTGGCAATCTTTGTTTTATCTCCGTTATAAAAATTTTTAAAGTTTGATATATTTTTATCAAAAGAAACCTCTTTATTTAAAATGTTATTTGCTAAAGCAATTCTTTTTTCACGCATATCCTTATTATTATATCTCTCGATAAAATTATTCAAGCTTTGAATATTGGTCGATTCACGTGTTTTAGTAAGCTGTTTGTAAGCGATATATAGGGCAAAGATTGTAACTAAGCAAATAATGCAACTATAACCAATTTGTACTGCATAATTTATCTTTTCTAAATTGCAGTTTTGAGTTTTGTATAAATAAATTGAAAATGTTGAAGGAATAACTAGAAGTATTACTATTCCCAATATCCAAATTAATATATTTTTCATTCACTGAAAGTTTTATAGTTAATAGTTAACTCCTCACCATCTTTAATTTCTATACTAGCCCTAAAATCATAATTCTCATCAATTTCAACATTAGGAGTATCTGAATGATTCATATACCAAGCCATTGTAAGTTGGTTAAAATTTTGAGGGCAGCCATATTGTTTTCCATTGTCTTTTATCACACAAAAATCATCGTACATTTTTTTAATTTTTTCTGAAACATTTTTTATTTCATCTACACCTACCCATACCATTTCAGTATTATCGTGTTCAAAAAGCTTACTGCCTTTTTCAATATCACAAATAGCAAAAACACCAATCCTATGAATTGATGAAATGCCTAATCTAGTATAAACTTTTTCGTGTGGCAACATATTTAGTTCGTTTTATTTTCCCCAATATTGAACACTATGTTCAGTAAAAGCATATGGCAAATAACCGCCCAAATGTTTTTTAGATGGTATCGTAAAATGCGATACCATATTTTATCGATTGATTTTAGTGTTTTTGTTTTAAACAAAAGTAACATGCAAAAAGTTTAAACATGCAGCAATTTTAAAAGAGTATAATTCGAAAGCAATTCGCAGTTATCTTTGCGCAAACATTTCAACGAAATAAGAAAATTATAATCATGTTCAACAAACTGATTGCCCGACTGCTGCCTTATATGCCCCAAAGTTTTGTGTGGGTATTTTCGAAAAGATATGTTGCAGGCCTCAACATCAACGAAGCTGTAAACGGTTGCAAAGAATTAAATGCCGAAGGAATAAAAGTTACACTCGATGTTTTAGGCGAATTTATTAAAACACTCAACGAAGCCGAAACAAATAAAAAAGAATATTTAACCATCATCGATGTGGCGCAGCAAAATAATATTTTAGGAAATTATTCTTTAAAACCAACTATGTTTGGTTTGCTGTTAGATAAAAACATTTGCTATAACCACATCAGGGAAATTGTTATCAAAGCCGCATCACACAACAGTTTCATCCGCATCGACATGGAAGATTCGCCGTGCACCGATCTTGAAATTGAATTGTTCCGTAAACTAAAAAAAGAATTTCCAAAAAATGTTGGTTTGGTATTGCAGGCATATTTAAAACGCACCAGGAACGATATTAAAAATATGCTCGATCTTAACACTGCGGAAACACCTTTAAGCTTCCGTTTATGCAAAGGAATTTATACCGAGCCTGCCGAAATTGCTTTTAAATCTTATGAAGAAATCAATCAACATTTTCTCGATGATTTAGAATTTATTTTTCAAAATAAAATTTATGTGGGCATTGCCACACACGATAAACCGCTTGTTGATGGCGCCTACAAACTCATAGAAAAATATAATGTTCCCAACAACATGTACGAGTTTCAAATGTTATATGGCGTAACACCCGAGTTACGCAAATCCATTGTAGATAAAGGCCACACCATGCGTGTGTATGTGCCTTACGGAAAACAATGGTTTGCTTATTGCACCCGCCGTTTAAAAGAAAATCCAAAAATGGCCGGCATGATTATTAAAGCCATTTTCAACAGAGGATAAAATATTTTTTATTTTTTTGTAGCGAGCTTTTGCATTTCAATGAAGCACCTGTGGCGTCGCATCATGCCGATACAATCGGCATGATG
>DATAMD010000066.1:0-2252 GCA_036260755.1 Chitinophagaceae bacterium
AGTCCGGTCAATAAGTGATGTACCTGCTATAAACCTTACATCAAAATTTCCGAAGCTCTGATGCGCAGAGGCAAGAAAATCGCTGGTGAGTCTTTGATTGTAGCTTAATGCATCTCCTTCAGAAGGCGAGAGTTTTTTAACACCTGAAGGAATATTTCCTGCTCCCAGAGTATCAGCAATAGCCCATGCAGCAAAAGTATATCCTGCCTGTGTATATTTATTACTGTAATCATTTCGTGTAATACCAGCTTTATAGTTAAGGCTTAGCCATTTAAAAGGAGTAAGTGTTAAACTGATATTACCTATCAAATTATTACTCTTTTCATCTAACCTTGTTTGATCTATTTGCCACCATGGATTACCATAATAGGCATTGAAATAACCATCAGGAGAGGCAAACGGGTTATGCTGCCAATCTCTGTATTTTCTTAAATCTACATTTGCCGGAGTATTGATTACAGTCCAGTAAACCGGTCTGTTTTGAAAATAAGAACCACCACTGGTAGCTCCATATCCACCGGTATAACTAGTAGTACCATAAGTAAATGGTACTCCGGTACCTGGTGTTGTATTTGTATGATTAAGTGTATAACCTAAAGTATAATCGGCTCTGAAAATTCCACTTTCTCTCGAACCGTTTAAGCGGATTGTGTTTCTTCGGCTTACATCTTGAGGAAGAACACCTGATGTATTAACATCTTCAAAAGACAAATAGAATTTGCTTTTATCGTCACCAGCAGAATATGCGATATCATTTATAGTTGATACACCTGTATTAAAAAATTTTCTTTTGGCATCCGGAATGGCCGAATAAGTAGTATAATCTTGTTGAATGCTAAAAGTTCCATCAGCATTATACACCCTTATCGGAGCACCAATCGGTACTTTCTGCCCGTTAAATCTTGGACCATAATTTTGGTTTTCATAAGGAACATAATATACTCCGGGTGTGCTTCCGGGCATTGCAACAATACCGGGATAAGCATTAGGATCATTTTCTCCGCCAAATTGCCCGAATGTATTCTGTAATTCAGGCATGTAAGAGATTGACTCTAAATTAACAGTACTACTTAATATTACTTTGGCCTTTCCCTTAGTTCCTTTTTTGGTTGTTATAATAATTACTCCATTAGATGCGGCAGAACCATATAACGCAGAAGCAGATGCACCCTTTAAAATAGTAACATTCTCAACATCATTTTCCAACCTGATTAAAGTTGAGCCAAAACCAATCTCGGCGCAGTTTTTTACTTTGCTTGCAACATAAGTTTCACTTGCCCCGTTATTACCAACAATAATAACAGCCAGATGCGGTGCACGGTTGCCTTTGGCCAATAATTCATTCACTTTAATCTTTAAAGAATCTTTTACTGCCTGTGATGCAATTTTTCCGTCTAAAACTATCATAGCTGCAAAAATAAGTGTAAGAAGTCGAGTGTAAGATGAATGGCAGTAACAAATTTGTTGGTTTTAATGATTCCGGTTTAAAGTGTTACAATTTTGCCAAATTCCCAAGCAGCAATTTTTTATGCAAAACGGTCTTTCCAATGTTAGTTTATGATAAAAATCATTTTTTAGCATGATAATTAACATTTCTTTGTACTTTAGATTTTTAATTAAACCAAAACATACGCAAATGAGAAAAATTACGTTCTTACTCATGATGCAACTACTAATGTTTTCATTAGCTTTTGCACAGGTACATTCGGTTTCAGGAAAGGTTACTGACGATAAAGGTGATCCTGTTCCTTTCGCAACTATTAAAATAAAAGGTTCAAAAATTACTGAGATTGCTGACGCAAATGGAATTTTTCAGATAAAAGCAAATAAAGGAGCTGTATTGGAAGTTTCATCGGTTGGCTACAAGTCAAATGAAATTACTGTTGGAGCAAGCAATTCCTTGGCTGTAACTATTGCTAAAACTCTTGAGAACCTTAATGAAGTAGTTGTTCAAACAGCGTTGGGTGTAAAAAGACAAGCAAAAGAATTAGGCTATTCTACTTCAAAAATTACTGCCGATGAACTTACTGCATCAAAAAGTATCAATATTGCAACTGGCTTAACTGCCAAAGTATCGGGGCTTCAAATTAATTTAGTAAATAATGGTGTGAAGGCAGATACGCGTATAACTTTACGTGGTAACCGTTCATTCCTTGGTAATAATCAGGCTCTTTTGGTAATAGATGATGATAACATTGATGGGCTTTTAGTTAAATTACCGCTTCCCAAACAAATTGATGAACAAAAAATAA
>DATAMD010000075.1:0-1806 GCA_036260755.1 Chitinophagaceae bacterium
TTTTCGAGCAGCAAATCGCTGTACGAACAATTTTCATAATCGGTTTTATTCAAACCAAAAAAATTAAAATAATAATCGCATTGTTGTTTTAATTTTTCGATTCCTATAGAACCGTTGCTGTCAATGGCTTCTACTTCAACAAAGGTTCCTAATTCCTTTACCAGGTCGAAATGAAATTTTACATTGTCGATAAAATAAATCCTCCGTGTTTTATCAACTACCACTTTAATGCCGTGTACTTTTATCAAAATATTTTTTAAAGATTGATCGGGTTGATGTGGGTATAAAATAATATCCGATTGTTTTGCATCGGCAATATTTTGGCGGTCGTACCAGATCAGGGCATTTTCAATATTTCCTTCACGCAGTTTTAATCTTCCTTTTGCCACATTAAAATAAGTATCGGTTTGATGATCCTCGCCTTTAAAAAAAGGATTCAGTGTCAATAATTTTTCTTCCAATTGTTTTGTGTTGGCTGCTCTGGCTTTAAACTCGAAATTGATGATGTTCATCTTTCTGTAGATTTTTAGCCGAAACTATTAAAATAAAATTCCGGCAGAAAATAATTAATTTCAACGTTTCAAAATAAACCTGAATACCTAACTTGTTTTTAATTCAATAAATATGAAAAAGATTTTCGCCCTTTTATTTTCTTTTATAACCATTGCTTCATTTGCACAAAACAAAGATTTTTATTTGCTGGTAGGAACATACACCACCGATATAAGCGTGTATAAATTTAATTCGGCAACAGGCAATGCAAGTTTTGTAAGCAAAATCAGCGGAACAGAAAATCCATCTTATCTCGCCATCACAAAAAACGAAAAATTTGTGTATGCTGCAAACGAAAATCACAAAGAAAAACCCGGAGAAGTAAGTTCTTTTTCGTTCGATAAGAAAAAAGGTGCATTAACTTTTTTAAATAAAACAGAAACAGGTGGCGATGATCCCTGCTATGTTGATGTTGATTCTGCAGGTAAATGGATTGTTGTTGCCAATTACAGCAGCGGCAATTTAACTGCGCTGAAAACCAATGCCGATGGCAGTTTGCAGCCATTGGTGCAAACCATCGATCATCAGGGTTACAGCACAAATTTTATTCGTCAATCAAAACCGCATGTGCATTGCACAATTTTTTCGCCTGATGGAAAATATGTTTTTGCAAACGATCTCGGTACCGATAAAATCTATCAATATAAATTTGATGCAAATAATAATCAGCAACCTTTAAGCGATGATGTTGTTACAACCGATGTTCCCGATGGTTCCGGTCCGAGGCATATTACTTTTCATCCCAATAAAAAATTTGCATATTTAATTAATGAGTTAACCGGAAAAATTATTGCATATAATTATAATGATGGAAAGTTAAGCGAGTTGCAAACCATCGAATCTGATAATACCGGTGGTAAAGAAGATAAAGGCAGTGCCGATATTCATATCACGCCCAACGGACAATATTTATATGCTTCCAATCGTGCCAAAGCCAATGATATCACGATTTACAGAGTGGGCTCAACAGGATTGTTAACCGAGCTGGGGCATCAATCTTCTCTTGGTGTTCATCCGCGAAATTTTACTATCGATCCTGCCGGGAAATTTTTATTGGTAGCCAATCGCGATACAAATAATATTGTTGTTTTCGCCATCATGAAAAGCACCGGCATGTTAGTGCCAACCGCAACCCAAATACAAATCGATAAACCTGTTTGTTTAAAAATGATTCCGGTAAATTAATTTTTTGTTACGAGCTAAAGTATTTCATGTCATCGCCTGTTGCGTCGCACTCTTCAACGTTCGGAACTT
>DATAMD010000070.1:0-4377 GCA_036260755.1 Chitinophagaceae bacterium
TTAACCATTTTATTTTTACCGCTGATGGTTGCAGCATTGGTTCGCCATCGTATTCATAGAAAAAGAATAGAAAATAAATAAATCGGCCAAAAAGTAAATGATGCATTCATTGGTAGTTGGTTTTAATGTAATTTTGAGCAGTTGGTTTTGGTTATAAATAAACGGCCGCTCTTTAAAAAAAGGGTGGTCGTTTATTTTTTTAAAAAATATTTTTGTTACAAAATAAATTAGCATGATACAGAATCACGAAATAGATTATCGCATTGTTGGCGAAGAAATGCAATATGTAGAAATAGAACTCGATCCAAACGAAACAGCCATTGCCGAGCCCGGAGCGTTTATGATGATGGATGATGGCATTGCCATGGAAACAATGTTTGGCGATGGAAGCAATAATCAGGGCAGCGGTTTATTTGGAAAATTATTAAATGCAGGTAAACGTGTTTTGGCAGGCGAAAATTTATTTATGACGGCGTACACAAATATTGGTCAGGGAAAAAAGCATGTAAGTTTTGCATCGCCTTATCCCGGAAAAATTATTGCGCTTAATTTGCAGCAACTCGGCAACAGAATTATTTGTCAGAAAGATGCATTTCTCTGCGCAGCAAAAGGTGTTAGTATCGGTATCGAATTCCAAAAAAAATTAGGCACAGGTTTATTTGGCGGCGAAGGTTTTATTATGGAACGATTAGATGGCGATGGTATGGCTTTTATGCATGCAAGCGGTTATGTGCAACAAAAAGAATTGCAGGCAGGCGAACTTTTAAAAATAGATACCGGTTGTATTGTTGGTTTTACTTCAACCGTTAATTACGATATTCAATTTATCGGTGGCATTAAAAATACTTTGTTTGGCGGCGAAGGTGTATTCTTCGCAACGCTAACAGGGCCGGGCATTGTATGGATCCAGAGTTTGCCGGTAAGCCGTTTGGCCGGAAGGATTTTGCGCTATGCAACTGTATCAAAAAGAGAAGAAGGAAGTATTCTTGGTGGTTTAGGCGGCTTGATTGACGGCGATAATCAATGGTAAAATTTCTTTTATTTTTTCTTTCAATTGAATTATAATTAACTTGACTGCCTAACCATTTTAATTTGGAAACTTTTATTGACAGGATTGATAAAATAAGTTTGCTTTCGCCTGAAAGTAAAAATATATTTTTGAGTGCATGGGAAGAATGGCAGGTGCCGAAAGATCATTTTTTAGTTCGTGAAAATGCAATTGCCCATCATCTTTTTTATATTAAAAAAGGAGTGGCACGGATTTATTATTTTAAGAATGGAAAAGAAATTACCGAATGGATTGCATTGGATAATCAATTCTTTTTTTCCATCATCAGTTTTTTTAAACAAATACCTAGTAAATTAATCATCCAAACCATCGAACCTGCAAATGTGATGGGCATTCATCACGATAAATTAATGGCTTTATGCGATCAATACCATGATATTGAAAGATGGTTTCGCAAAGCCATTTCCGGCTCGCTTATTCTTTCGCAATACCGCATGGATTCTATTCAGTTCGAAACAGCACAACAGCGCTACGAAAAATTATTGGCAAATAATCCAACCATCATTCAAAGAGTTCCTTTATCCTGCATCGCTTCATTTCTCGGCATCACACAAGAAACATTAAGCCGCATCCGTTCGCAGTATTAATTTTTTTTTGACAAATATCAAATCAACAGCATAAGTTAATGCAGAACTTCGCATGCTAAACGATTTGACAAATGAAAAATATTTTGCTGCTTTTTTCGGTATTGATCTTGCCTGCAATCCTGCCGGCACAAACAACCAAACAAATAATTCCGCAATTATCAAAATCAACCGTTAAACAAGTTGTTGCTGCAATGACTGTTGAACAAAAAGCAAAATTAGTAACAGGCATGGGCATGGTTATGCCCGGGCCAACAGCCAATAACGATAAAAAAAATAAAAGACCGGATAGCGCTTTAGCTGCATTAAATTCTATGTTGCCGCCAACAGATGCAGACGATAAAAATATTCCCGAAAAAGTTCCGGGTGCTGCGGGAAGAACGCATGGCTTTAAACAATTTGGTATTCCGATAACAACCGTTTCCGACGGGCCTGCCGGTGTAAGAATTTCGCCCATCAGAAATAATGATGCAACTAAAACTTATTATGCAACCGCATGGCCCGTTGGAACTTTATTGGCTTCAAGCTGGGATACTGCATTGGTAAAAAAAGTTGGTGTTGCATTTGGAAATGAAGTAAAAGAATATGGTATTGATGTTTTGTTGGGGCCTGCATTAAATATTCATCGCAACCCATTAGGCGGAAGAAATTTTGAATATTATTCCGAAGATCCGGTTATTGCAGGAAACATCACTGCTGCCATTGTAAATGGCATAGAATCCAATGGTGTAGGCACTTCCATCAAACACTTTGCCGCAAACAATCAGGAAACAAACAGAAACAGCATCAACACAATTGTTAGTGAAAGGGCATTGAGAGAAATTTATTTAAAAGGATTTGAGATTGCTGTAAAAAAATCGCAGCCGTGGACTGTAATGTCTTCTTATAATTATATTAACGGAATTTTTACTTCCGAAAGTCATGATTTGCTCACAAATATTTTAAGAAAAGAATGGGGTTTTAAAGGAATGGTGATGACTGATTGGTTTGGCGGTAAAGACCCAATTGCACAAATGAAAGCAGGCAACGATTTATTAATGCCCGGCACACCAATGCAAACAAAAGCAATTGTTGATGCAGTAAAAAACGGAACATTGGATGAAAAAATATTAAACGAAAATGCCGAACGCATTTTAAATTATATTGCAGAAACACCTTCATTCAAAAGATATAAAAATTCTGATAAACCCGATTTAATTCAGCATGCAAAATTATCACGTGCTGCTGCAAGCGAAGGGATGGTTCTATTAAAAAATAATAATAATGCACTTCCATTAACATCTGCAAAAACTGTTGCTGTTTTCGGCAATACTTCTTACGATATTATTGCAGGCGGCAGCGGCAGTGGTGATGTAAATAAAGCTTACACCGTTTCGTTATTGCAGGGATTAAGCAATGCAGGTTATACTCCAGAAAAAGAATTAAAAAATATGTATGAAAATTATATTGCCGATGCAAAAGCAAAAAGGCCAAAGCCAAAATTCTTTTTCGAATTAGTTAAACCAGTTGCAGAGCAAGAGTTTACTGCCGAACTTTTAAATAAAGAAGCAACCGCATCGGATGCAGCCATCATCACCATTGGAAGAAATGCAGGCGAAGGTGCCGACAGAGAAGTAGAAAATGATTTTACTTTAACTGCTGTTGAAAAAGATTTGATTAAAAATGTGAGTGATGCATTTCATTCAAAAAATAAAAAAGTAATTGTTGTTTTAAATATTGGCGGTGTGATTGAAACAGCAAGCTGGAGAGATTTTCCTGATGCAATTCTTTTAGCATGGCAATCCGGAATGGAAGCGGGTAACGCCATTACCGATGTATTAAGCGGTAAAGTAAATCCTTCGGGAAAATTGGCAACAACATTTCCGGTAAATTACTCTGATGTTCCTTCTGCAAAAAATTTTCCGGGCCGAGAATTAAATCCTGATCCGAAAAGAAAACCAAATTTCTTTGCCGGCGTTCCTGCCGAAGTAATTTATGAAGAAGGTATTTATGTTGGTTATCGTTATTACAATACTTTTAATGTTAAGCCTGCATACGAATTTGGTTATGGTTTATCGTACACCGATTTTAAATTCGGTAATCTTAAATTAAGCAGCACAGATTTTAAAAATAAAATTACCGCTACAATAACCGTTACAAACAGCGGCAAGGTTGCTGGTAAAGAAGTTGCAGAATTATACATTAGCGCTCCGGGAAAATCTTTAGATAAACCTGTTGATGAATTAAAATCTTTTGCAAAAACAAATTTGCTGAAACCCGGCGAATCTCAAACAATAACATTTACCATTAATGCCGCCGATCTTGCATCGTACGATACCAAAGCTGCAGCTTGGATTACAGAAGTCGGTAAATATATTATTAAAATTGGCGTTTCATCTTTAGATATTAAACAAACTGCAAGCTTCAATGTTGCAAAAGAAATTGTTGTGCAAAAAGTAACCAATCAGTTAGTGCCCAAAGTGCAGATCAATGAATTGAAAAGATAAAAACATTTTAATAGCAGGACCCCGGATAACATGTAATCTTCCATGATTACAAATACAAAGGCAACCATTTTTCGGCTGCCTTTTTTTATAAAATAACCTCCTATGTTTGTTTTTGTAAAAAAAGTTCTTTGAGATAAAAGTTTTAAGACCAATAGATTTGAAAATAAATAGGTGAAAAAGGGTGAGAGTATAAAGTAAACTAAAACAACTTTAAAGTATGTTGTCGAAGAGATAAAAC
>DATAMD010000076.1:0-6269 GCA_036260755.1 Chitinophagaceae bacterium
AGCAGGCAGAAAATGAAGAATTATTAATGTTGGTAATGCCGTTGATGTTAAATAGTTAAAACCCCCTGGAAATATAAAATTGCAAAACCTTTTCAATAACTGAAGAGGTTTTGTATTTTTAATAACTAAGATTGCAAACGAAAATTAAAATATCGTTCATCATTTTCTTCATCTTTGCACAAATAATTTTTTGAATGAAGAAAGTTGCAATGATACCTGCACGCTATGCGGCCACCCGTTTCCCGGCCAAACTGATGCAGTTGCTCGGTAATAAAACTGTTATCCGCCATACCTATGATAATACTGTTGCCACTAAATTATTTGATGATGTGTATGTAGTAACCGACAGCGAAATTATTTTTAATGAAATAACACAATATGGCGGCAAAGCCTTGATGAGTATGAAAGAACATGAAAGCGGCAGCGACAGAATTGCAGAAGCGGCAGCAGATTTAGATGTTGATATTATTGTAAATGTTCAGGGCGATGAACCTTTTGTAAAACGCGAACCGCTCGAAAAATTATTAGAAGTTTTTAATGATGATAAAGTTCAGGTAGCATCATTAATGCAGGTATTAAAAGACCAGAAATTAATTGATGATCCCAATTATGTGAAAGTGGCCGTTGATAAAAATATGAACTCACTTTTTTTCAGCCGCTCTGTTATTCCTTATCCCAGAAATAAAAATATCAATTCGATTTATTACGAACATATTGGTGTGTATGCATTTCGCAAACAAGCACTCATAAATTTTACCAATTGGGAAATAACGCCATTGGAGGCCGCCGAAAAAATTGAATGCCTTCGATATTTAGAAAATGGCATTCCGTTAAAAATGGTGGTTACAAATTATATGGGAATTGAAATTGATACACCCGAAGATTTGCAAAAAGCATCGAAGCTGTTATAAATAAGCAGCATTGCTTTTACCTATCTTTGTTTTATCATTCGCAAAATAAAAATATAGTATGGCTCAGTTCAGAAATTTTAAAATGGTTGATTATGTGGTTTATGGAAGAGGAAGTTTTAATCAACTCGATGAAATCCTTACCCCGCATAGAAAAGATGATGCGCCGATGATTTTTTTATTGGATCATTTTTTTGATGGAAAATCTTTAGCAAATAGAATTCCGTTAAGAGGGAAAGATAAAATAATTTTTGCCGATGTAACATTCGAACCAAAAACAAAACAGGTTGATGCAATAGCACAACAATTAAAAGATGAATTTGGAACAATAAGCGGCGTGATTGGTATTGGCGGCGGCAGTGCAATGGATTTGGCAAAAGCTGTTTCGTTGATGATGACCAATCCCGGTTCTTCTGCCGATTACCAGGGATGGGATCTGGTAAAACAGCGCGGCGTTTATAAAGCAGGCATTCCAACATTAAGCGGCACCGGTGCCGAAGTTTCGAGAACAACCGTATTAACCGGGCCAACAAGAAAATTAGGAATGAATTCTGATTTTACTCCGTTCGATCAAATTGTGCTGGATCCCGAATTAACAAAGAATGCACCGGTTAATCAACGTTTTTATACAGGCATGGATTGTTATATTCATTGCATAGAAAGTTTGCAGGGAACATATTTAAATGAGTTCAGCAAAAGTTACGGCGAGAAAGCTTTGCAATTATGCCAGCATATATTTTTAGAAAAAGATGTTTGGGATGATGATTGCGATAATAAATTAATGATGGCTTCTTATGCAGGCGGCATGAGCATTGCATACTCTCAGGGTGGTGTGGCTCACGCAGTAAGTTATGGACTGAGTTATTTGCTGGGAACAAAACACGGCGTTGGCAATTGTATTGTGATGAACCATTTGCAGGAATATTATCCGAAGGGTGTTGATGAATTTAAACGCATGGTTGAAAAAAATAAAATTGAAATCCCTGTCGGTATTTGCAAAGGATTAACCGATGAACAATTTGATATAATGATTAATGTTTCGCTTGGCATGAAACCCTTGTGGGAAAACGCTTTGGGCTTAGGCTGGGAAAAAATTATGACAAAAGAAAAATTAAGAGCACTCTTCGAAAAATTATAAATTTTAAATAAAAAACCGAACTAATACTTCGGTTTTTTTGTTTGTTGAATTGTGATAAGAACGTACAAGTGTGCCCTTCTTCCACCGGAAGAAGCGAAGGCAACGAAGATGCCACCTGTACCGAAAGCTGGTATCATAAAAAAAATTTTTTCATCTGCACATTCATTAATTTGCATATCATCGTATTTACAAAATGCCGTTTAATTTACAATCAACATATCAACCCAGCGGAGATCAACCTTCGGCCATTCAGGAGCTTATTAAAGGAATTGAAGAAGGCGAAAAATTTCAAACACTCTTGGGTGTTACGGGCAGTGGCAAAACTTTTACCATTGCCAACGTTATTCAAAAAATTCAGCGGCCCACTTTGGTTTTAACGCATAATAAAACTTTGGTGGCGCAATTGTATGGCGAGTTTAAACAATTTTTCCCTGATAATGCGGTTGGTTATTTTGTAAGTTATTACGATTATTATCAGCCCGAAGCTTACATGCCGGTAAGCAATGTTTACATCGAAAAAGATCTGAGCATTAATGAAGAATTAGATAAACTTCGTTTGCAGGCAACTGCACAATTATTAAGCGGACGAAGGGATATAATTGTTGTGGCAAGTGTAAGCTGCATTTATGGTATGGGCAATCCAACTGAATTTGAAAATGGAATTATACGAATCGAAAAAGGACAGGTTATTTCGCGGCAATATTTTTTGCATTCGCTGGTAAATAGTTTATATAATCGTTCGCAGGGCGATTTTGGCAGAGGCACTTTTCGTGTAAAAGGCGATACCGTTGATATTAATTTACCTTATGTTGATTATGGTTACCGCATTACTTTTTTTGGCGATGAAATTGAAGAGATAGAAACGCTGGAACTTACTACAGGCAAGCGTATTGGCACCATGCAGAATGCCGCTATCTTTCCTGCAAATTTATATTTAGCACCAAAAGATATTTTAGTACAGGTGATGAATGATATTCAGGATGAGATGATGTTACAGGTTGAATATTTTAAAAATACCAACAAAGCAGTTGAAGCGCAACGATTAAAAGAACGTGTTGAATATGATTTGGAAATGATACGCGAATTAGGTTATTGCAGCGGCATTGAAAATTATTCGAGATTTTTCGACAGAAGAAAAGCAGGCACCCGGCCATTTTGTTTATTAGATTATTTTCCAAAAGATTTTTTATGTGTGATAGATGAAAGTCATCAGACCATTCCACAGGTTGCCGGAATGTACGGTGGCGACAGAAGCCGTAAATTAGTGTTGGTTGATTATGGTTTTCGATTACCAAGTGCATTAGATAATCGTCCACAAAATTTTAATGAATTTGAAAGTTTAATTGGCCAAACAATTTTTGTTAGTGCAACTCCCGGCGATTATGAATTAGAAAAAACAGGTGGTGTGGTGGTTGAGCAAGTGGTGAGACCAACAGGTTTGTTAGATCCGCCGATAGAAATTAGGCCGAGTGTAAATCAAATTGATGATCTGTTAGATGAAATTGATAAACGTGTTACAAAAGGCGATCGTGTTTTGGTTACCACATTAACCAAACGCATGGCCGAAGAAATGGATAAATATTTAGGAAGAATCAATATCAAATCAAAATACATTCACAGTGATGTTGATACTTTAGAACGCGTTGAAATCCTTCGCCAGCTTAGATTAGGAGAGATTGATGTTTTGGTGGGCGTTAATTTATTACGCGAAGGATTAGACTTGCCCGAAGTTTCGCTGGTTGCAATTCTCGATGCCGATAAAGAAGGCTTTTTGCGCAACGAAAAATCACTCACACAAACTGCCGGCCGTGCCGCAAGAAATGTTGATGGCCTTGTTATTTTTTATGCCGATAAAATAACTATGAGTATGCAACGCACCATTGATGAAACAAACCGGAGAAGAGAAAAACAAATTGCTTATAATATTCAACACAACATTACACCAACAACTATTCATAAAAATATTCAGCAAATAATGCAGCAAACATCGGTGCTGGATATTAAAGGTTATGATCCGATGAATCCTTACGCCATTCAGGCTTCGCAGGATTTAGTAACACTTGCCGCCGATGAACAGGTTGAATATAAAACCATTCCGCAAACAGAAAAAGCCATCAAACAAATAAAAAAACAAATGGATAAAGCTGCAAAAGATTTGGATTTTATTGAAGCAGCAAGATTAAGAGATGAAATGTTCAGGGTACAAAAAGAATTAGAAAACATGAAAGCGTCGTAATCCAATCTATTTCACACTTTCGTTTTGTTTTGTATATTTAATATATGATAACACTCGCATTATATAACCTGAAGGGCGGTGTTGGCAAAACAGCAGCCGCTATCAATCTTGCTTATCTTTCGGCGAAAGAAGGCAACAGAACATTAATATGGGATTTAGATCCGCAAGGCTCATCCTCGTTTTATCTGGGTGTTGAAGCATCGGTAAAAAATGAAGCAAAAAAATTATTAAACAGCGAGATGGATTTGATGGATGCCGTTCAATCTTCACCGTACGAAAATCTATCAATCATTCCTGCCGATATTTCTGCAAGGAATGCAGATTTATTATTGAGTGAGATGAAACAATCTAAAAAGAAATTAGCATCATTACTTACATCGCTTAAAAAAAGTTTCGATGTTGTTATTTTAGATTGCCCGCCGGGAATTTCTTTATTGCATGAAAATATTGTGAATGCAGCCGATTGGATCTTGATGCCGAATATTCCTACAACATTATCTATCCGATCGTACGAAACTGTTTCAAATTATTTTAAAGAAAATGATTTGGATGTTAGTACTATCAAATGTTTTTTCAGCATGGTAGATCATCGCAAAAATTTGCATCACGAAACCATGCATCAGTTTTACCGCGATAAAATTTTCTTCAAGAATTATATTCCTTATTTAAGCGATGTAGAAAAAATGGGCACACATCAGGCACCACTCGAAACCTATGCTGCCGGAAGTTATGCGGCGCAATGCTACCGCGACTTGTGGAAAGAGATTAAAAAGAATTGTTTCTGAAACCAGAATGAAAAAGATGTATGGAAAAACAAATCACATCGTGGTTCAGTCCCGCATTGAATAAAGAAATGCCCATTGCTGTTTATGGAAATTATGGTTTTGCTTTATTGATGATACCCACAGCAGGCGCCGATTATTTAGAATATGAACGTTTTGAATTGATGCATCAGCTAAAACCTTTTATTGATATTGGAAAAAAAAAAGTGTACAGCATCGATAGCATCAATAAAGAAAGCTGGATGAATAATGAAATGGCTGGCGAACATAAAGCCATCCGTCAAAATCAATTCAATCAATATGTTTTTGAAGAAGTGATTCCATACATCCGAAATACTTCGAGCAACGAAACATTGGTTTATACCTGCGGTGCAAGTTTAGGCGCATTGCATGCCATGAATTTATTTTTAAAACGGCCCGATATAATTAACGGCACCATCAGCATGAGCGGTGTGTATGATTTAACAGAATACACAAAAGGTTTTTGGGACGAGCAGGTTTATTACAACAGTCCCATGCATTACATCCCCAACCTAACCGATGAATGGTATTTAGATAAAATAAAAGCAAGTCATCACATTCATATTTACAGCGGCAGCGGCGAATATGAAGCACCCGATGCCAATCGTGCATTTTCGCAAGTGCTTTGGAATAAAGGCATTTGGCACGATCTGGATATTTGGGGAACCGATATAAAACACGATTGGGCCACATGGCGGGCCATGTTACCGTATATTATTCAAACTAAGTTTTAGATTTAATTTTTATTTTATTTCTCCAAAAAAGAGTTAATAAAATTTACAGGATTTGTGATGTGGCGCTAAGAGATTAATATTACAGTTCAATTTTAAAGCTTGGCAAAACGGTTACCTTTTTTATTGATGTTTTTATTCTTGAGCGAATTCATTATTGCCCAGCAAAAAACAACTTCTCCCTTTGTAACCATTTCGGGAACGGTGTATGATATTTCGGCAAGAAGGCCATTAGAAGCCGTTGCAGTAATCAGCACATCGGGCCGCGGAACATTAACCGATTCTACCGGAAGATATAGTTTAACCATCCGTTCCAACGATTCGATTTATTTTAAATTGCTGAATAAAGAAACAATGAAATATCCGGTAGATACCATTAAAAATACAAGTGCATTCGACATCATGATTCATGTGTATGCACAAAGTTTACCCGATGTAAAAGTTCGCAACAGT
>DATAMD010000079.1:0-1862 GCA_036260755.1 Chitinophagaceae bacterium
TGCGGAAAAGCCGATTGCGAATGGTGCAATTTTGTAAAGACAAACAATATGGCCATTGCATTGCACGAACTAAATGAAGAAGAATCAGAATAGATTTATATGATCGTTAAGATTTGATTACACAGAAAGCATTTATGTTTGCTGTTGGTTTTAAAATTAAATTATGAATAAGTTGTTTAGATATATTTCCTTTTTTGCACTGATTTTTTTTATCAGCCATATTCAAACAGGATGTGCCGTTATGGTTCCGCCGGGTGGCGGGCCTAGAGATACGATCCCTCCAAAATTATTTGCTGCATTGCCGAAAGATTCTGCGATAAATGTAAATACCAATAAAATTACGCTGGTGTTTGATGAGTATATTGACGGAAAAGATATTCAGAAAAATTTAATTGTATCGCCTTATCCAAAAAACACTCCGTTAGTCGAAAATAAATTAAGAAATGTAACCATCAGATTAAAGGATACTTTAGAAGACAACACAACTTACTCGTTAAATTTTGGTGACGGAATTAAAGATGTGAATGAAGGCAATATTGCTAAAAATTTTAAGTACGTTTTTTCTACAGGAAATACTGTTGATCAGAATGTTTTTTCGGGAAATGTTGTTCTGGCCGAAACAGGAAAAATTGATTCTACTTTGATTGTTGTGTTGCACAAAAACCTTGATGATACTTCGATCTATAAAAACCGTCCGCGTTATTACACAAGAGTAGATGGTAAAGGAAAATTTACTTTTACAAATTTGCCCGAAGGGAAATTTGCAGCATTTGTTTTGCCAAACGATTATTCAAAAAAATATGATGACAGTACCAAACTGTTTGCGTTTTCCGATTCATTAATCGATATCACAATAAATACAAAACCTGTTACTTTTTATGCGTATGAAGAAACAAAGCGAAAAAAGGCAGCAGCAAAAATTACTACTCCTTCAAACACCGATAAAAATAATATCAAGCCCAAAAAAGAAGATACGCGATTGCGTTTTACCACTTCTTTAGAAAACGGCGCACAGGATTTATTGAGTCCGGATTTAGAAATTAATTCGAGCAGGAAATTAAAATTATTCGATTCGTCAAAAATAATTTTGGCTGATACTGGTTATAAGGAATTAAAAAATTATTCGGTACGGTTGGATACCGGAAAAACCAAGATCAGCATTAGTTATAACTGGAAAGAAGGAATGCAGTTTCGTTTAATTATTATGAAGGATGCATTAGCAGATTCTGCAGGTAAAACAATTCCTAAAACAGATACGCTGAAGTTTAACACCAAGAATGAATCGGAATACGGAAGCCTTGCCATAAGATTTATCAATCTTGATCTTTCAAAAAACCCGGTATTATTGGTGATGTCGGGCGATAAAATTACTGAGGCAATACGTATCACCAATAGAGATCTCTTCCGGAAATTATACCGCCCCCGGCGAATACGAATTAAGTGTTTTATTTGATACCAATAAAAATAATATTTGGGATGCAGGTAATTATAAAAAACGAAAGCAGCCCGAAATTGTAAAACAGCTTAATAAAAAATTAAGTATAAGAGCCAATTGGGATAATGAATTTGAAGTGGCACTTTAATTTTATTTTTCGCTGCACTTGTTATCTTTACAATATGCAACTCCCTTCATCACTTCTCGAAAATGCAGTAGCACAATTTTCCAAACTTCCCGGTATCGGAAAAAAAACTGCATTGCGTTTAGTGTTACATCTTTTAAAACAGGATGTAGATGATGTGCAGCATTTTGGCGAAACGATTGCACGTATGCGCAGAGACATAAAATTTTGCCAGCGTTGCAACAACATCAGCGACGGAGATATTTGCAGCATTTGTGCCAACTCGTTCCGCAAACAAAATAT
>DATAMD010000080.1:0-2465 GCA_036260755.1 Chitinophagaceae bacterium
ACTTCTTTGTTCAGGATCCTTACAACATTATTATTGGCCGATAGCGGCAGCGCAACAGTTGATGGTTTTGATGTGATAAAAGATCATAAAAAAATTCGCAACCGTGTTGGATATATGCCGGGAAGATTTTCGTTGTATCAGGATTTATCTGTTCAGGAAAATTTAGAATTTTTTGCAACAATATTTAATACTACGATTGAAGAAAATTATGATCTGGTAAAAGATATTTATAAGCAAATAGAACCATTTAAAACACGTAAGGCAGGGCAATTGTCGGGCGGCATGAAACAGAAGCTGGCATTGAGTTGTGCACTGATACATAAACCAACCGTTTTATTTTTAGACGAACCGACAACAGGTGTTGATGCAGTATCAAGAAAAGAATTTTGGGAAATGTTGCATCGGTTAAAATTACAGGGCATCACCATTCTTGTTTCAACGCCATACATGGATGAAGCAGGCTTATGTGATCGTGTTGCACTAATTCAAAAAGGAGAAATATTATCCATCAATACACCAAAAGGACTAACAAAAGATTTTAAAAAACCGTTGTGGTCGGTTAAAGCAAATGAAATGTTCAGGTTGATGAATGGAATAAAAGAAAATATGGATGTTGAAAGTTGTTATCCTTTTGGCCAGCATCATCATGTGGTTTTTAAAACAGATGAAAATGCAAAAGAGAAATTTGAACAGATTGCACACGACGGAAATTATACTGATTTTGAAGTTAGGTTAATTGAACCCGATATTGAAGATTGTTTTATGGCATTGATGAAAGAATAAATTATGCAAAACGAAAAAGTTATTACAGCAAAAGAATTAACGAAACGGTTTGGAAATTTTACTGCCGTCGATAAAATTACTTTTGATGTTAAGAAAGGAGAAATTTTTGGTTTCCTCGGTGCCAATGGCGCAGGTAAAACCACAGCCATGCGCATGCTCTGCGGATTATCGCTACCTACCTCAGGATTGGCTACTGTTGCAGGTTTCGACGTTTATCAACAAAACGAATTGATCAAAAAAAATATCGGTTACATGAGTCAGAAATTTTCTTTGTATGAAGATCTGACCATTCGTGAAAACATAAAATTATATGCAGGCATTTATGGCCTGAGTGATGAACGCATCAAAGAAAAAACTTCCATACTGCTGAAAAAACTGCACATGGAAGGCGAAGAAAAAACGTTGGTTCGTGCATTACCGCTCGGATGGAAACAAAAACTTTCGTTTTCTATTGCCATCGTACACGATCCTGCTATTGTTTTTTTAGATGAACCAACAGGCGGTGTTGATCCGATTACCAGAAGAGAATTCTGGACATTAATTTATGAAGCATCGGCAAAAGAAATCCACTGAATAATAATGTAGGAAGAAATAAACTCATCAACGATGTAAACTGTGCTGCCTGCTGTGTTTTTGAAGTGTTTGAAATTAATATCCCAACAGAAAGTGATGTAATCGTAAATAAAATACTTTCTATAATCAATAACCCTAAATTTCCTGCGATGGGCACTTCCAACACAAACACACTTAATAATAAAATGCTTGCAATATTTAACATTGAAATTAATAAGTATGGAATTGTTTTAGCGATAATTATTCTGAAAGGTTTTAAGGGCGATACCAATATCACTTCCATGGTGCCGATTTCTTTTTCGCGAACAATTGAGATGGAAGTCATCATGGCACAAATCAACATCAATACCAATGCCATTACGCCCGGAACAAAACTGTAAGCACCTTTTAATTCGGGATTATACAACATGCGAACCCGTGTATTTATAGTGTATGGCAATTTTTCGTTTTGATTAAGCGATTGCTGATAATTGTTAATGATTGAGGTAGCATAATTAGTAAGCATGTTTGCAGTATTTGGATCGGTTGCATCGGCAATTAATTGCACTTGTGCATGATTGGTATGCAATAAATCGTTACGGAATCCCAACGGAAAAACTACGGCCAGCCTTATTTTCCCTTGTCGAAATGTTGCTTCAACATCTTTATACGAGTCAACATTTTTTATCAAATTAAAATAACGGCTTGCAGATATTTCGCTTGTGATTGCAGCAGTAGCTTCATCTTTAGACTGATCGAAAACAGCGATCTTTGCATTCTTTACTTCGTTGGTTAAAGCAAAACCGTACAATAATATTTGCACAATGGGCATAAATATCAGGATAAACAAAGTGCGTTTATCTCTCCAGATATGGAGCCATTCTTTTTTTACAAAAATTAAAAATTGGTTCATAGAAAAGCTTTTAGCAAATAGCTGTTGGCTATAAGCTATTAGCGTTTAATTAATATATTTTTTGCCATCAGCTATAAGCTAACAGCTAATGGCTTTCATTTACTCAACCCTTACCGCTTTTCTTGCTAAATGCAAAAACACTTCATCCATTGATTTTGCAGAATAATCTTTCATCAGGTTAGCAGGAGAATCGAGTGCATCAATTCTTCCATCAACC
>DATAMD010000086.1:0-1654 GCA_036260755.1 Chitinophagaceae bacterium
TTATTTTCAAATTAACTCATTTTCAAATTTATGCCACTTGATAAATACGGAATTGCAAAACGCATTGCACAGGAATTAAAAGATGGCATGTATGTTAATTTAGGCATTGGTATTCCAACGCTTGTTGCAAATTATATTCTCGATGGCATGACGGTTATTTTGCAAAGCGAAAATGGAATTCTGGGCATGGGGCCTTATCCAACCGAAGAAGAAATTGATGCCGATTTAATTAATGCAGGAAAAGAAACCGTTACTTTAATTAAAGGCGCTGCATTGTTCGATAGCGCCGAAAGTTTTGGAATGATACGTGCCGGAAAAATTGACCTCACTGTTTTGGGAGCGATGGAAGTAAGTGATAGCGGCGATATTGCCAATTGGAAAATTCCCGGCAAAATGGTAAAGGGGATGGGCGGCGCTATGGATCTTGTTGCCAGCGCAAAAAATATTATTGTGGCCATGATGCATACCAATCCAAAAGGCGAAAGTAAATTATTGCCGCAGTGTACTTTGCCTTTAACCGGTGTTAAATGCGTTAAAAAAATTGTTACCGAATTGGCAGTTTTAGATGTTACCGAAAATGGTTTTGTTTTGCTGGAACGTGCGCCGGGCGTAACTGTTGAGGAAATAAAAAATAAAACTTCGGGCAGGTTAATTATTGATCGAGAGATTCCTGAAATGAAAATTTAATTTTTTTTTTGTTACCAACTGCATAACATTTTTCAACTGCGGTTGCGTCGCACTCTTCAACGTTCTAAACTTTATTCAACAATTATTAATTACTAATTTTAATTATTAATTCTAACCGTTCTTCGTTCAATTCTTTTTTCATAATTCGTTCCTTTAAAAATGCGGTGAACATACACGCCGGCAACATCAACATCTTCGGGATCAATTTCACCCGGCTTTACTAATTCTTCAACTTCTGCAATTGTAATATCACCTGCCTTTGCCATCGAGGTAGAAAAATTTTTAGTTGTTTTTCTAAAAACCAAATTGCCCAGCTCATCTCCTTTCCATGCTTTAACAATGCTGAAATCTGCGTGCAGCGCATGTTCCATCAAATACATCTTTCCGTTAAACTCACGTATTTCTTTTCCGTTTGCAATCTCGGTACCATAACCCGCCGGTGTAAAAAATGCGGGAATGCCCATGCCAGCCATTTCAATTCTGGTGGCTAATGTTCCCTGCGGAATTAAATCAACTTCCAATTCGCCGCTTAATAATTGCCGTTCAAATTCTGCATTCTCACCAACATAGCTGCTCATCATTTTTTTGATTTGTTTTGTTTGCAATAACAAGCCCAAACCAAAATTATCAACGCCGGCATTGTTAGAAATGCAGGTAAGGTTTTTAATTTTTTTTCTGACTAATGCTGCAATAGAATTTTCGGGAATACCATTTAAACCAAAACCGCCAAGCATAATAGTGGCATTATCTGCAATATCAAATATTGCATCATCGGCGTTTTTAAAAACTTTATTCATAACAAACAATCGTGTTCGATAATTAAATAAAGTTAGTGTGTAAAATTTATTTTGACTTAATAGTGGGCATAAATCTTTGTCTTGGGCCATAAGTGCCAATGGTATCCATCAAAGCTTTTAATTTATCGGGGTGTTGTTCGTAAAACTGATAACTGTAATAAAACTGTTCT
>DATAMD010000093.1:0-1612 GCA_036260755.1 Chitinophagaceae bacterium
TTATTTGTATTCTATGTTTCATTATCATCCTTTGCAGTGTATGGTTGCATGTATGGTTTCAGGAAACCTTTTACTGCCGCATCGTACGAAGGATATAAATTATTCGGCATCTCGTATAAAGTTGTACTGGTAATATCGCAGGTTATTGGGTACATGCTCAGCAAATTTTACGGCATCCGTTTTATTGCAATGATGAAACCCGAAAAAAGAGCAGCCAATATTTTATTGCTTATCATCATCGCATGGCTTTCGTTATTATGTTTTGCACTTGTTCCGTTTCCTTACAATTTTATTTTCATGTTCATCAATGGTTTGCCGTTGGGAATGGTTTGGGGATTGGTATTTGGATTTTTAGAAGGAAGAAGGATGACAGAATTAATGGGAGCGGTGCTGGCAACAAGTTTCATTTTTGCATCAGGACTTGCAAAAACTGTTGGGAAAAATATAATGCTTCAATTGCATATAAACGAGTGGTGGATGCCTTTTGCCGCAGGCGGCGTTTTTATCATCCCTTTATTTATCAGTGTTTGGTTATTACAACAAACACCGCCGCCAACCGACGACGATAAAGAAAACCGAACCATACGAAAACCCATGAATGCTGCCGAAAGAAAAGCTTTTGTAAAACAATTTGGCAGCATATTGATTCCGGTTGTAACAGCTTATTCTTTATTAACTGTACTGCGCGATTTTTGCGAAGACTTTGCCAATGAATTATGGAACGAAACAGGCTTTCAGAATAATGCAAACATATTTACCCAAACAAGCACATTTATTTCTTTGCTTGTTTTGGTTATTGTTGGCAGCTTTTTTATCATCCGAAATAATTCCAAAGCTTTTCAGTTAACATACGGTGTTATCTTCTTCGGATTTTTTTTAACGGCGGCATCAACACTTTTATTTCAGCTTCATTTTATATCACCACTGATTTGGTTTGTTGCTGCAACAACGGGCTTATACATGGGTTATGTTCCTTACAACTGTTTATATTTCGAACGGATGCTTGCTACATTTAAAGTGCAGGGCAATGTTGGTTTTGTAATGTACATAGCCGATGCATTTGGTTATCTGGGAACCGTGTTTGTTTTATTACTGAAAGAATTTGTTACCATCAAATACAGTTGGGTAAGTTTCTTTTCTATTCTTTTTTATGTTTCAGCATTTGCGGGGATTTTACTGATCTTTTGGGGTGCAAGAGCATCATCGATTATTTATAAGAAACATCAATTATAAAATTATTAGTCAACATAATTTATGAACTGCATAAAACCTGTCATCTTTTTTATTTCAATTATTTTATTACTGCAATTGGATGCCTCTGCACAAACCGTTTCATTGCCAACATGCAAACACCGGTTTGTTGTAATTGCTCACAGGGGCAATCATATCAATGCACCCGAAAACACTTTGGCTGCATATCAAGATGCAATTGATGCAGGTGCTGATTTTGTTGAAATTGATCTGCGCACAACAAAAGACAGTCAGCTTGTTATCATGCATAATTCAACCATAGATCAAATGACAGGGTTGAAAGGAAAAATAAAAGATTTAATGTTTGATTCGCTGCAACAAATAAAAATTAGAGAGAAGCAGCATCCTGAATGGGGGCTTC
>DATAMD010000094.1:0-1674 GCA_036260755.1 Chitinophagaceae bacterium
TGCAGCTGTGCCTGCGCTATACAAATAAAAACAAGCAAGCGATAAAAGTTAAATTTTAAATACCATTTTTATGTTTATTGATTTAATAACAAAAATTATTTTTTAACTGGTATTCTGATGAGAGAAAATGACATACCAGCAGCATTGTAATCAATATCTTTTTTATACATAAAGATTGAACTTGCCGGAATAATTTTTTCGGGATAATCAAAATCATTTTTATCATCTGCATTACCTTTTATTATTGTAACAGTAGCCTGCTTATCAAGGTTTTTAAATGCCGAAAGGTAAATGTGTATAGGCTGAATTGATTTTTCCATGTTAACAATCTTTACAATTACATCACCAGTTTTTTTATCCGTCACACAAGAAGCGGTAATTGTAGAATCGTTGGTACCAGATACCATATTTGCGTAATAAACATTGCCCATGTTTGTTGCAAACATTTGTTGTACGTAATAGTTAACAGTGGTATAAACCTTTACATTGTCGAAATAAATCAAATCGGGGTTCCATTGAGTATTTCCCTTTTTTGCCAATAACGGTGCATAAGATGCCATGTAAACAATATCTCCGTTTTTTTCTAACGATGTCATATAAGCCGCTTCAGCCAAAGCGTTGTATAATGTATTTCCTTGCGATGCATATTCACCTACATATACCTTCGAATGTGAACGGTTATAAGCATCGTAGCGATGTTGGTTGTGAATAAACCATTGGGGGGACATGTAATAATGTTCATCTACTATATCAACTTGTTGTTGTGTGGCAAATTTCCAGCCCTGTTCAAAATCATCACCTTCAGGTGCTGGACCAACTGTGCCAACAACGGTAATTTCGGGATGCGCTTTTTTAATTGCATCATAAATTATCTTAAATCTGTTCCTGAAATTATCTGTCTGTTTATCTTCATTTCCAATACCGATATATTCGAGATTAAAAGGTTTTGGGTGACCTGCTGATGCACGTTTTGCACCCCATACCGATGTTGCAGGACCATTAGCCCATTCAATTAAATCCAACACATCCTGCACATAACCTTTCATCTCATCAATTGGCAAAGCATGTTGCCCTGTGCCGCCAATACGCCATGTTCCTCCTGAGTTTTGGCAACTCACCGCAGCCGGTAAAACCGGAAGAGGCTTTGCACCAATATCTTCACAAAATTGAAAATATTCATAATAACCTAAACCAAGCGATTGATGATAACCCCAAATATTTTTTTGCTGTATTCGTTCTTCAACCGCACCAATGGTATTCTTCCATTGATACATATTTCCTAATCCATCACCATGAACCAAACAACCGCCCGGGAAGCGCATAAACTTTGGATGCAGATTGGCAATGCATGTTGCCAAATCATTTCTTAAACCATTAGCACGATGTTTAAAGGTATTTTCCGGAAAGAGAGAAACTTCATCTACTGCTAATGTTCCTTTTCCTCTTGCTATTATTACCAAACAAGCACTATCATCTGTTTGATCAGGCTTTAATTGAAGATAATATTTTGCCCAGTTAGAGGATGTTACTGTAATGGTTTGTTCTGCATATACTTTTCCTTTGCCGCTTTGCAACTGCACCGCCACGGGAATAGGTTGATTGGTTCATGGTGATGGATTAGGAAATATGTATCAATGGAAGAATACCATTGGTGCGGTTGAAGAACGAATACAG
>DATAMD010000097.1:0-1849 GCA_036260755.1 Chitinophagaceae bacterium
ATGGAGCAATATGCTTTTGTGCATTTTTCTTTAAATACTTATACCAATCAATCGTGGGGCTTTGGCAATGAAGATGTAAAATTATTCAACCCCGAAAAATTAGATTGCCGCCAGTGGGCTCGTGTATGCAAGCAAGCAGGTATGAAAGGTATTATCATTACCGCCAAACATCATTGCGGTTTTTGTTTGTGGCCTTCTAAATACACCGAATACTCTGTAAAAAATGCACCATGGAAAAATGGAAAAGGCGATGTAGTTCGTGAAATGGCTGATGCCTGCAAAGAGTATGGTTTAAAATTGGGCATATATTTATCGCCCTGGGACAGGAACAGTAACGATTATGGAAAGCCGGAATACATTACTTATTTCAGAAATCAATTAACAGAATTACTTACCAACTACGGGCCAATCTTTGAAGTGTGGTTTGATGGTGCCAACGGTGGATCGGGATTTTATGGCGGCGCAAATGAAACAAGAAAAATAGATGCTAAAACATATTACGACTGGAAAAAAACTTATGCGCTCATGCACAAACTGCAACCGAAATGTGTGATATGGAATGATGGCGGCGATCGTGGCGATTTGCGTTGGGTTGGTACCGAAGCAGGATATGTTGGCGAAACAAATTGGAGCAAGTTAGACAGCACCGGCGAAGTAACTTGGGATATGTTGCATCATGGTTTAGAAAATGGCAACGCATGGGTGCAGGCCGAAGTAAATACTTCTATTCGCCCCGAGTGGTTTTATCATCCTGCCGAAGATTCACGTGTAAAAACATTGCCGCAGTTAATGGATCTCTATTATAACTCTGTTGCCCGCAATGGCACGCTGTTACTCAATTTCCCGATTATGGGTAATGGATTAATTCATGAAACTGATGAAAAAAATGCTTTGCAATTTTATGAAACAGTTAAAAAAACTTTTGCCGTTAATCTTGTTAAAAATGCAAAGGTAGCTGCAACAAATTTTAGAGGAAACGATAAAAAATATGCAGCCGAGAATGTTATCGGCGAAAACAAAAACTCGTATTGGGCAACCGATGATTCTGTTACCAAATCATCACTCACATTTAATTTTACAAAAGCAATTACCTTCAATTGTTTTTTAGTGCAGGAATATATTAAGTTAGGCCAGCGCGTAAAATCTTTTTCCGTAGAAGCCAATGTTAACGGCAGTTGGAAAGAAATTACCAAAGGATCAACCATCGGTTACAAACGAATACTTCGGTTTGCTTCTGTTACCACAAAACAAATTCGTTTTAATATTATTGATGCAAAAGCATGTCCCTTAATTTCAAATATTGGTATTTATAATGCGCCTCAAATTCTGGCTTCGCCAAATATTATGCGCAATCAATCCGGCGAAATAATTATTAAATCAGCAGATGCTGAATCAGAAATTTTTTATACCACCGATGGAAGTACTCCAACCATTCAATCAAAAAAATATACAACACCTTTTTTAACCAAAGGTAAAATTGAAATAAGGGCAATAGCTTATGATGCAACCACAAAAAAAGCAAGCAATGATGCGCAGGAAAAATTTGATATGGCAAAAAAAGATTGGAAAATTATTGGAATAAATGATGATAAAGTTTATTCAATAATTGACGGCAACAGCGAAACTGCATGGCATCAAAACAGTAATACAAAATTGCCTGCCGATTTAATAATCGATTTAGGAAAAGAAGAAAACTTAATTGGCTTCAAATACTTGCCGGATCAGAGTTTGTGGGGTGGCGGACTTATTTCGCAATACCAATTTTCTGTATCAACCAATGGCACAGATTGGAAGTTAGTAAGTGAAGGCGAATTTTCGAACATAAAAAATAATCCTTTGTGGCAAATAA
>DATAMD010000103.1:0-1504 GCA_036260755.1 Chitinophagaceae bacterium
AATATATCGGCGGGCACAGCGATACAGTTGCAGGCGTTTTAAGCGGCAGTAAAAAAATGATTGAAAGAATTTTTAACAGCGAATACATGAATATCGGCAGCGGCATTCAACCATTTAATGCATGGTTATTGATTCGCGGATTAAGAACATTGCCTGCACGATTGGAAAGAATTACGCGAACAACAAATACCGTTGTTGATTATTTAAAACATCACCCGCAGGTAGAAAAATTAATTTTTCCTTTCGATGAATCGTTTCCGCAATATCAATTGGCAAAGCAGCAAATGCAGGGTGCATGCGGATTATTTACCATCATCATCAAAGCAAAAAATATTGAAGCCATTGAAAAATTTTGCGAATCGTTGCAACATATTTTTATGGCAGTAAGTTGGGGCGGCCACGAAAGTTTGATTATTCCAAAATGCGCCGGAATGAAACGCGAAACATTTAATGCCGATGTACCCGAACACAGAATGTTGCGTATTTATATTGGATTGGAAGATGCAGATTATTTGATTGCAGATTTTGAGCAGGCCTTTAAAAGCATGCAATTTCTTTCATAAGAGTAATTGACGGTTTAAACCGATTACTTTCCGCTTGTCGAAAATTTTAATGTGTGTGCAGTATTGCTTTATTTTTGTTAAACTATGAAATATTTTTTAGCCTTATTAATAACCAGTTGCGCTGCCATTAGTTTGCAGGCACAGGAAAAAGTAGATAAATGGGATCTTCGCAAACTGGTTGATTATGCGATGCAAAATAATATCTCCGTAAAACAGGCCGATGTGCAGGCAAGGCTTGCTGCATTACAATTAACGCAGGCAAAATATTATCAAATTCCAACAGCTTCTTTTAATACAGGATATGGCCCGCAGTTTGGCCGTTCTATCGATCCGACAACCAATCAGTTTACTACGGTACCATTGTATTACCAGAGTTACAGCCTTAACGGGAGTGTTGCATTTTTTAATTGGGGCCGGTTAAAAAATAATGTTGCCGCAAATGAATTTAGCGCCAAAGCTGCATTAACCGATATTGAAAGAGCCGCTAACGATGTTGCATTAAATGTGGCTACTTATTATTTACAGGTATTGGCATCTAAGGAACAAATTAATATAAGCGAAGTACAGATAGAACAAAGAAAATCTCAGATCGATATTACTGCAAAGCAGGTGGCAGCAGGCTCTTTGCCCGAATTAAATTTAATTCAGTTGGAAGCGCAATTGGCAAGCGACAGCAGTACACTAATCAGTAATAAAACAACTTTTCAGCAAAATGTATTATACTTAAAAGCATTATTAAATATTGATGCAGCATTGCCGTTTGAAGTTGAAACACCTGCGGTAGATAAAATTCCTTTGGAAACTTTTGGCGAAATGCAACCCGAAGCTGTGTATCAGATGGCATTAACTAATCAGCCTTTGCAAAAAGAAAACGAATTAAAAATTAAAGCCGCCGAAAAAGCAGTGCTTTCGAATAAAGGAGCTTTATACCCAAGAAATAA
>DATAMD010000121.1:0-2453 GCA_036260755.1 Chitinophagaceae bacterium
GTGGCCGCCTTCCCAATAAATAACCAATAATCTTGTTCCTTTTACATCCCATGCAAGAATGGGATAATTAGGATTGATATCGCCAAGATTGGTACGCACACCTTTATCCAATAATATTTTTGTATTCCAGAAATTCTCAACATACTTCACCCGGTAAACACCTTTTCTGAATTCTGCAACAGCATAATTATTATTTCGCGGATTGGGGTTTGCCTGAAACCGGAAATATTCGTTTGTACTAACATCTTCCGAAACACTTAACGTTCCTTTAGGCGCATTGCGGCGTTGGCGTATATCGGCATAATACCTGTCTTGTTCAAACTGCATAAAATCGTTCAAAACTTCTTTAAATTTTTTCTTGCAAATTTTTTGAGAAGCTTTGTTTAAATTTTTATACATGCGGGTCAGGTACAAAAAATAAGTAACATTTTCTTTCTTGTATTTTTCGGCAAAATAATACCAGAAAGCATGGCCGGCAATGGCAGGTTTTGCATAAGCAAATGCATAAAACGAATTATAATCGCCGCTGAGCATGGCACTTTTTAATTCATCATCTTTTTCGGTACTCCAGTTTTGTGCGGCATACGAAATATATCCATCGGTTAACCATTTCGGAATATCGAGTAATGCCGCATTGCTTGCCACTTCTCCAATATCATCGCCAAATAATAAATTATCGGTTAACACTTTTGCAATGCCCTGGCGAATTTGTAATCTTAAATGCTGGTGATTGCCATCAAAGAAAACAACGATTTTATTATTTACTAATTTGGTTAATCCGCCGGCATTTTGCCAATCAATTCCCAAACCAATATTGCTTTGTTTGTATTCGTCGTAACTGTTATAAACAACAATATTGCTGCGGCGTTGCAACGAGTATTCAATAAAATTTTCTAAGGAAGGAAGTTCTTCTTCGGCAACCTGTGCAACAAATTTTCCCAATTCGGTTCCGCCCTGCGAAACATAGGTATTAAACTTAGGTGATTGATAAAATTTCCATTTGAATTTTTTAAACTGCAAACGGTTTTTACCATATTCAACAGAGTTTACCTGTGCAACGGCAAACAGCGGCACAACAGATAAAATCAGTAATACATATTTATAGATTCTTTTCATTTGCATATCCTGTCATAATTTAGAAAAAAATTGAAACGCCCGAAATAATTTAGTGAAGTTATTTGCGAAATCATTTCGAACATTTCTATGTTTGTTAAAATTAGGTAATTACTATTAACCAAGTAAAATACATTTATGATCTCTGTTAAATCGTTTACTTTCAGTCCCGTTCAGGAAAACACCTATATTCTTTATAATCAAAACCGCCATGCACTTATTATTGATCCGGGTTGTTACTTTGCCGCTGAACAGGAAACGTTAAAAAATTTTCTGATCACAAATAATTTAAAACCGGTTCAGTTATTAAACACACATTGCCACCTCGATCATGTGTTTGGAAATAAATGGATTCACAAAGAATACGGATTAGAATTATTTATTCATCCCAACGAAGAAATCGTGTTATCGTTTGCACCCGATTCGGGTATCCGTTACGGTTTGCCTTTCGAAAATTATAACGGCCCGTTGCATTTCCTGCACGAAAATGATTTAATTCATTTTGATGATGATATTTTAAAAGTAATTGCTGCTCCGGGGCACTCGCCGGGCAGCATTTGTTTTTATTGCGAGGCACAGAATTTTATTATTGGCGGCGATGTGTTATTCCGCGAAAGTATTGGCAGGGTTGATCTTCCGGGCGGCGATCATGCCACACTTTTAAAAAACATCCGCGAAAAATTATTTATTTTACCCGCCGAAACAATTGTGTATCCGGGGCATGGCATGCCTACCAAAATCGGCTACGAAAAAGAAAACAATCCCTTCCTGCACTGATTTTATGTTACCGGCTGCATCATTTCAATCAATCAGTTGTTGCCTTCGACTCTTCCGGTGGAAGAGTCGCACCCTTGTACAACATATTTTCATGGCAACACAATTCTGTATTAACATTGCTGAATAATTATTTTATCAAACATTATCGAATTATCGGTTTGTAATCACCAACTTTGTAACACATCATCTCACAAAATAATTTTCTTAAAAATATATGTCGGCATACAATCAAAGCAGAAGCAGAGTAATACAAATTATTTTTGCGGCAGTATTTATTGTTATCGTTGCGCAATTAATAAACCTGCAGATATTTTCGCCCAAATACAGGCTGGCAGCAGAAAGTAATGCCGTTTACAGAAAAGTTATTTATCCCGACCGCGGCATCATCTTCGACCGTAAAAAAAGAAGTTTATTAGAAAACACCATCATGTTCGATCTGGTAGTTACACCTTCCGAATCAAAAGCTGTAGATACTTTAACCTTATGCAATCTTTTAAATATCGATACTGCCGAATATAAAAAAAGGATGAAAGAAATTATTTTCAAAAACACTTCGGTCCGCT
>DATAMD010000122.1:0-3113 GCA_036260755.1 Chitinophagaceae bacterium
TGAATTTTATATCGTCAAATAATTTAGTTGTTTATGCAACTATTTGCAAATATAGGGTTGTGTTTATTGCAGCAAAACTTTGATTAAAATAATTTTAAAACTTTTATGAACAGAATTGAACGCATCCTCGAATTTTTAAAAGCAACGCCGAAAGATAATTTTCTGCGGCATGCTTTGGCATTGGAATATTTAAAAATAAATGAAGATAAAAAAGCAAAAGAATTATTTCTGGAGATATTAAATGAATCGCCCGACTATATTGGTTCTTACTATCATCTGGCAAAACTGTTTGAAAAAATGAATGATAAAGAATCTGCAATTTACTGGTACGAAAAAGGAATGGCTGCTGCAAAGGAAGCAAAAGACCAGCATGCATATACCGAATTGCAGGCGGCTTATGAAGATTTAATTTATTGAACAATAACAAACAATCTCCTTTCGTTTTTACATCAATTTAATATTAACTTTATTTCAACCAACTAATGATTACTGCTATGAACACCGAAAGAAAGTATGATGCTGCAAAGTACAAAACACCGACAGGAACAACACTTAATTGTAAAGGATGGATCCAGGAAGCTGCACTAAGGATGCTGTTGAATAATTTAAATCCCGAAGTTGCCGAACGCCCCGATGATTTAATAGTTTATGGTGGGCGTGGTAAGGCTGCTCGCAATTTCGAAAGCCTCGACCTCATCATCAAAGCATTAAAAGAAATCGAAAGCGATGAAACATTATTGATTCAAAGCGGTAAGCCCGTTGGTATTTTAAAAACACATATTGATGCACCGCGTGTTTTAATTTCTAATTCCCAACTCGTTCCCCGATGGGCCACATGGAAACATTTTAACGAGTTAGAAAAAAAGGGATTGATGATGTACGGACAAATGACTGCCGGAAGCTGGATATATATCGGCTCTCAGGGCATTGTTCAGGGAACCTATGAAACATACGCCGCCATTGCAACAAAACATTTTGGCGGAACATTGAAACATACCTTAAATGTAACGGCAGGATTAGGCGGCATGGGCGGCGCTCAACCTTTAGCAATAACTATGAATGAAGGCGTTGCATTAATTGCAGAGGTTGAAGAATGGCGCATTGATAAACGCATCGATACAAAATACCTCGACGAAAAAATAATACATATTGATGAAGCCATCGATAAAGCCATCGAATATAAAAAAGCAGGTGTTGCAAAAAGTATCGGCGTTTTATGCAATGCTGTTAATTTGTTACAAAGATTAATTGAACGGAATATTATTCCCGATACTTTAACCGATCAAACATCGGCACACGATCCGTTGATTGGTTATTGGCCTCACGAAATTTCGTACGATGAAGCTAAAGACCTGCGCAAAGAAAATCCGCAGCTTTATACAAGCTATGCATATAAAAGCATGTACCTGCATGTGCAGTTGATGCTGAAATTAATGGACAAAGGTTCCATCACATTTGATTACGGAAATAATATCCGTGCAAGGGCACACGAATACGAATTAAACAATCCCGATTACCGTTTAACCAACCATTCCTGCTTCGATTTTCCGGGATTTGTTCCTGCCTATATCCGTCCGTTATTCTGCGAAGGAAAAGGCCCGTTCCGCTGGGCTGCATTAAGCGGCGATGCAAATGATATTGCAGTAACAGATGAAGTTATTTTAAATTTATTTCCACAGAATGAAGGATTAATCCGTTGGATGAAAATGGCAAAAGAAAGAATTTCTTTTCAGGGATTGCCTGCAAGAATTTGTTGGTTAGGACAAGGCGAAAGAGAAAAAGCAGGATTGGCATTTAATGAATTAGTGCGTACCGGGAAAATAAAAGCACCGATTGTTATTGGAAGAGATCATCTCGATACAGGCTCGGTTGCATCGCCTAACAGGGAAACAGAGGCCATGCTCGATGGCAGCGATGCAGTTGCCGATTGGCCGATATTAAATGCGCTGGTAAATACAGCAGGCGGAGCAAGCTGGGTAAGCCTGCATCATGGTGGCGGTGTTGGCATGGGCTACAGTATTCATGCAGGAATGGTAATTGTTGCCGATGGTACCGATGCAGCAGCAGCAAGGCTTTCGAGAGTTTTAAGAAACGATCCCGGCATGGGTGTTATACGCCATGCCGATGCAGGATATGATATTGCAAAAGATACTGCCAGAGAACATCATCTTAATATTAAAGAAAGATTGAAATAGTTTTTAATCAAAACAAAAAGAACACTTCGTGAATTCTTACAACAAGAAAACACCAACTGAGGCAAACATAAACAAGCTGTGGCTATTAATTACGCCAATAACCACATTGAAAACCGGGCCTCAGCGGGTTCGGTCCTGACGAAGTCGGGATTGAAAAAATGCAAAGCATATTTTTTCAAAGAAGCCGGTGCAGACCGTGTTTTTAATGTGATGGCCCCCGGCCTTGAGGGAAAATATTTTTATTCTTTTTTGCTTGTCCAAAAAAGAAACAAAAAAAGACCCCCGAAAATGATAACGCCGCAATTTCGGGTGGGTGCCCTGATATGGCTGTTGTACTACTGTGACTTCGGCTACAGGGCTGTGATGCTTTAACGAAAAAGCATGTCCTTTTCAAAGTGCTTGTTTGCAACGCAAAAATTGGTTACTCAAAGATGACATCAACTTTACTTTCGGGATGTCTTGCTGAGCTTGTTGAAGCATTGATTTTCGAAAAGGTTTAATGTTTTTTTAAAGCCTTTCAGTGTCTCTGCTACCTGTCTCTGCCGTGATACGGCCGTGCTTTATTCGTTTCTGATTCGCCCATCCTTCGTTGAAACAGCAGTATATAGAAAGAAGACACGGGGAAGGTAATACCCAAACACAAAGAAGCTGTATCAAAGCTGCATCCTTCGTTGAGCATTTTTGATTGCAGCGGGAATAACAATACCCTATTGCCTTTGCAGATATTCTTTTAATGCTAAATGATATTAAAAGAGTAACTGTAGATGAAATTAACGGCATCAGTTTTATGCTGATGTTGGCATCTTAACCAGTATCGGTTTTTATATCCTATAATTTTGCTGTTGATTAAAAACATCAGGAATAAATAACATTCAGGCTATGAGGCTGCATATCTGCTAAAACATCATTTATAAATAC
>DATAMD010000123.1:0-2053 GCA_036260755.1 Chitinophagaceae bacterium
GAAAAAAGGTTTTGTTTTTGCATTGAATGATGATAAAAAAACAGTAAAAAAAATTCCTGTATCAATTGCTTTTATAGATAAAGACAATTAAAACTGTAGCTGCATCATCTTTTTTCAATATGCTCCAATCTTTATCGGCAACACCGAAACGAATTACCCAATCGTTGTTCGAAGCATTGTTGATGATGAATACAGGATAACCCGCTGCAATTACTTCACCTTCATTGGAAATTTTTTTTGTAACAGTTCCATTATCTAAAGCACGGATTTGCGCATACTCTAAATTAAATTTCGCGATGCGCTGATTTTCTTTTGCAACATCTAATTGTGTTTGCACATTTTGAAATTGTTCTAATGTGGCAGCAGTATCGTGATATAAATTTTTTACACGGTTGGCATCACGTTTCGCTTTTTCAACCGCTTCAGTTGATTGTTCAACCTGTGCATTAATTTCTGTTAAGTTTAATGTTGCCAGCAGTTGACCTTTGGTAACTTGATCACCTTCTTTCACATAGATTTTTGCAATAATCCCACCTATTTTAAAAGATAATTTTACTTCATTGGTGCTGGCCATCATGCCGCTGTATTGCAGTGTGGGCCTATAATCCGTAGTTTCTGCTTTTGTTGTTTTTACAAGTACGGCATCATCTTTCTGTTTTACAATTTCTTTTGGTTTGCTGTTGCAAGCCAGCAACAATGAAATGAATGCGATACTGATTGTTGTGTTTATTCTCATAAAAATATTTTTAAAAATTGTTTATGGTTTTATTTAATTAAGCGGATACGAAGCAGTTACTCTTTCCAATTCGGCTTCTTTATTTAATACTGCCAATTGCGCCAACGAATATTTAATGGCTGCATTTGTCATTTGTGTTCTGGCATCGGTTAATTCAATTAATAATGCTGTACCTTCTTTGTATCTTTTTTCAGTAAAGTCGTACACTTCTTTGCTGCTCTGCATTTCATCGGCTGTACTTTTTAAAGCAGCCCATGCACTTTGATAAGTGTTGTTGGCGGTTGATACCTGCAGCAACATTTGTTTTTGAACATCGTTGTATTGATTTTGTACTGCATCAATATCTATTTGCGATTGTTTTATTTTGTAACGATTATCAAATCCTTTAAATAAATTCCATTGCAATTGCACAGCAGCTAACTGATAAAATTGTTTATTGTCGAACATAAAACCGTTGCCCTGAAAACCGATATTGTATGCTGCATTCAACTTTGGAATTTTTGTTGCGTCGGTCATTTTTAAATTAGTTGAATAAACTTTTTTTACACTTTGCAACTTTGCCAATTCTTCTCTTTGCACCGGCACTTCCAATGCTGTTGTGAGTTTTATTTGCAAATGCTGCAATAGCGAAGAATCAGTATTTACGGGTGTTTCGAGCGATTGGTTCAACAAGAAATTAAAATAAGCCTGCGCATTTTTTTTATTATTTGTTGCTTCGATGATCGAAGTTTCTACCTGGCTAACCTGCGTTTTTGCCCTGGCAATTACTTCTTTGGTTGCTACATCATTCTTCACTAATTTTTCATTCAGGCGTAAATTTTCATTCACACTGTTCAATGCGTTTTGATAAATACTTAAAGCTTTATCGGCTTGTAAATATTGATAGTAAGCTTGCTTTATCATCTTCACCAATTCGCGTTTGTATAATAAAACATCCTGTTGTTGCGTATTAATTAATTCCGATTTTATTTGTTTGTTGTATTTGATATCGGTGTTTACAAGCGGAATTAAAACTTCGAATCTTGTATCGTGAAAATCGTTGGGAAGAAAGTTGATGGTTTGATTACTTACCTGCGGAAAATTATTTGTTGCAGTTAATTTATTTAATGTTGAGTAAACATTATTTAATAAATCGCCAATTGGTAAATCGCTCGAACGGCCACCATTTGCAGCGGTATATTGCGATGCAAAATTTATTTGCGTATAAAATAAAGCTTCGGCTCTTTTTAAATCGAGCTTTGCTTTTTGCAGATCAAAATTCTTTTGTTTGATGGCAAGGTTACTATCCAATCCCAGTTTTACATATTGCTGTAAAAC
>DATAMD010000129.1:0-2218 GCA_036260755.1 Chitinophagaceae bacterium
AAAAAATTTAACATTTATTGGAATAGAAAATTATGAAATCATTTCTTATACGATAATTTTTTTATGAGATAATTCAAAACAATTAAACTTTATTTCATCAATCCATCTTATCTTCTCATGGCTTACATTTGCAATACTGAAGGATTAAAATATGAGTGAAGAAAAAAGTCTGAATTTTATTGAAGAAATCATAGAAAAAGATTTAGCCGAAGGAAAATACAACTCAATTGTAACACGCTTTCCGCCGGAACCAAATGGTTATTTGCACATGGGGCATGCAGCAAGTATTTGCCTGAATTTTGGCCTCACCCAAAAATATCAGGGTTATACAAACCTTCGTTTTGACGATACAAACCCCGTTACCGAAGAAACAGAATATGTTGACAGCATTAAAGCCGATATTAAATGGTTAGGCTTCGAATGGAAGCACGAATTATATGCTTCCGATTATTTCGAAGCCTTATATCAATTTGCTATTTCGTTAATTAAAAAAGGATTGGCTTATGTTGATGATAGTACCAGCGATGAAATTGCCGAACAAAAAGGAACACCAACAACAGCAGGCAAAAGAAATAAATATGCCGGAAGATCTGTTGAAGAAAATATAACCCTGTTCGAAGAAATGCGTGCCGGTAAATATGAAGATGGCAGTAAAGTATTGCGTGCAAAAATAGATATGGCATCATCAAACATGTTAATGCGCGACCCGATTATTTATCGCATCAAACATGCACACCACCACCGTACCGGCGATACATGGTGCATTTATCCGATGTACGATTTTGCACACGGCCAAAGCGATTCAATCGAAAATATCACACACAGCATCTGCACGCTGGAATTTGTTCCGCACAGAGAATTATACGATTGGTTTATTGATAAATTAGAAATTTATCCATCGCATCAATACGAGTTTGCCAGAAGAAATATGACGTACACCGTAATGAGTAAACGTAAATTATTGCAACTGGTGAATGAACAATTTGTTACCGGTTGGGACGATCCGCGTATGCCAACCATCAGCGGTATGCGCCGCAGAGGTTTTACTGCAAAAAGCATTCGCGAATACTGCGATAAGATTGGTGTTGCCAAAAGAGAAAATTTAGTTGACTTTGGTTTATTGGAATTTTGTGTGCGTGAAAACCTTAATAAAATTGCTTTGCGCAGGATGGTAGTGTTTGATCCGATAAAAATTGTTCTTACAAATTATGAAGAAGGCAAAGTAGAATTATTGCAAAGTGAAAATAATCCCGAAGCTGAAAATAGCGGATTAAGAGAAGTTCCGTTTAGCCGCGAATTATATATCGAACGCGAAGATTTTATGGAAAATCCTTCTAAAAAATATTTTCGTTTAGCGCCGGGGCAAATGGTTCGTTTAAAAAGTGCGTACATCATCACCTGCAATGAAGTTATAAAAGATGTGGCAGGAAATATTATTCAACTTAATTGTTCGTATCTCCCGGAAAGCAGGAGTGGCGGCGATCATAGCGGATTAAAAGTAAAAGGTACTTTGCATTGGGTAAGTGTGCAGCATGCTGTTCCCGCAGAAATAAGATTGTACGACCGTTTATTTAATGCTGAAAATGTTGATGCTGCCGAAGGTGATTTTAAAGATTATATTAATCCCGATTCTCTGCAGATTATTCATCAAGCTTATGCCGAACCGGCGCTAAAAGAATCTAATTTAATTGATCGTTATCAATTTATTCGCAAAGGATATTTTTGTTTGGATAAAGATTCAACTTCCGAAAAAATAATCTTTAACCGCACCGTTACTTTAAAAGATACATGGGCAAAAGAACAAAAGAAAAATTAGGTGGTTGGTTTAATTGTTTATGGGTAATACAATTAATTTCTGTTTTAGTTTTTCAGTTTTTATATTTTAGTTTTTTGACTTTTATATTTTAGTTTTTCTTTTTGTAGCCGGCAACAAAACAAACATGAAGCTGCCGTTGCGTCGCACTCTTGTACGCTTTGTACTTTATTCAACTTTTATCAAAGCAAATTAATAGAACGCAGATGACACAGATAAAACAGATTTTTATTTCAGCGAATATCCGTTTCATCTGTGTCATCAGTGTTCCATTTATTAAATAATTATCTTTAATTCATGAATCTTCCCGAGAAGTTTATACAACATTGGAAATTGCAATTCCGTCATCTGTCATCAGCTAACTGTCATCTGCTTCTTGCTGTCAGCGGTGGTGTCGACAGTGTT
>DATAMD010000134.1:0-3513 GCA_036260755.1 Chitinophagaceae bacterium
CAAAAAGTTAGCAGTGTATAATTATCAGCTTCATCAACAAATAACAGAAAGTTTATTGCAAAACGGTTTGGATATTGCCGGCAGCGATAATTTATTTTATACACGTTTTGTTGCCAATGCATCATCTATAAATGCTTTGTACAAAGAGTTATACGGCCATCATGCAAAAAGCAAAGAAATTTTTTCTTCATTAATTCAAACCATTATCAATGCAAATAAAAACAGAAGCAACACTTTAAAATTAAAAGATGAAGAAAAATTAATTCACGATCATTGGTTTTTAAGTAATGAAATAACCGGCATGAGTTTATATGTTGATCGCTTTTGCGGCAACATAAAAAACATGGAAGAGAAATTAATTTATTTAAAAAAACTCGGCGTAAATTTTTTACACCTGATGCCCATCTTTCAGAGCCCGCAGGGCGAAAGCGATGGCGGTTATGCCGTCTCGGATTTTAGAAAAGTGGATGAACGTTTTGGAACATTGGATGATTTAATTCATTTACAAAAAAAAATGAATGAAGAGAAAATGTATCTGATGATTGACATTGTTTTAAATCACACATCACATCATCACGAATGGGCAGAAAAAGCAAAACAGGGCGATAAAAAATATCAGGATTATTTCTACATGTTTAACGACAGGAATATTCCCGATCAATTAGATAAAACAATGCCCGAAATTTTTCCCGAAACTTCGCCGGGAAATTTTACTTACAGCGATGAATGTAAAAAATGGGTGATGACTGTTTTTCATAATTATCAATGGGATTTGAATTACAGTAACCCTGCCGTTTTTATTGAAATGATTGATACCATTTTTTTCTATGCCAATTTGGGCGTGGATGTTTTACGCATCGATGCACCTGCATTTATCTGGAAAAAGTTAGGAACAACCTGCCAGAATTTACCGCAGGCACATACAGTTTTAAGATTGATAAAACAATGCGTGCAGGTAGCAACACCGGGCATGGCATTATTGGGCGAAGCAATTGTTGCGCCAAAAGAAATCATGAAATATTTTGGCACAGGATTATACACTGCAAAAGAATGCGACTTTGCTTATAACGCCACGCAGATGGCATTGCAATGGGATGCAATTGCAACGGGCGATACAAGAGTTATGCTTGCTGCACAAAACGAATTATTGCAAAAACCGTATGGCACATCATGGATCACATACACACGTTGCCATGATGATATTGGCTTGGGATATGATGACTGGATGATTGAACAGGCAGGCTTTAATGCTTACCAGCACCGAACATTTTTAAAAAATTATTATTCGGGATCACATCCTGTTTCAACAGCAAGAGGCGCATTGTTTTCGGTAAATCCAAAAACAAATGATGCACGCATCAGCGGATCGCTGGCATCACTCTGCGGATTGGAAAAAGCTTTGCAGGAAAATAATAAAAACGATATCGAATCATCAATCAAAAAAATATTATTGATGCAGGCACATAGTTTTTTTATTGGCGGCCTGCCAATGATTTTTTATGGCGATGAGGTGGGTTACACCAACGATTATTCTTATTTGCAGGATGAAGGAAAAAATTACGATAACCGCTGGATGCACCGACCGGTAATTAATTGGCAAAAAAATAAAAATATTGAAACGGAGGGAACGATTGAAAATAAAATATTCTCATCCACGCAAAAAATTAATCGGCATCCGAAAAAAATTAAGCGTTGTTGCCGATCATAAAAATTTAATTTGGTTAACGCCGCATAACATTCATGTTGCAGGTTATGTAAGATATTCTTCAAATAAAAAATTATACTGCGTTTTTAATTTCAGTAATGCCACAGTTTATTTAACATGGTTTGCGTTTAAAGAATACGGCGATGCAGCAACAAAACTGTTCGATCACTGGCAAAATAAAAATTATGTTGTTGGTGCCGATAATGAATATTTAATTATTGAACCCTATTCGTTTTGTTTGTTGGAAGCAGAGTGATTGTAAAATAAAAATCCCCTCAGTAGAAACTGAAGGGATTGTCAATCGACCCCCTAAACAAATACTTAAAATTTATGGTAATCAAATCTGCACTTCTCTGTACTCATTTATTTTTTTAGTTATGTAAATAATTGTTGTTGCCGATGCCAGAAATACAATATTCTTAATTATGTATTGTCCGGTTAATGTAGGTACCCAGTTTTGTTGCCATACGGCTTGCGGCAAATAAAATAGCGGCAGAAATGTAGTGAACATCTGCATGGCAAATAATGCAGATGCCAGATAGGTAAACTTAGGAATCAACCAGCATAATCCTATCAAACATTCAAAAATCCCGAATGCAGGAATGAAGATTTGTAAAGGAATATGGCTTACAATTGTTACACTGTATAAACTTATCACCAATGGTTCGGCCGGTGAAAGATGAATAATTTTTAAGAAGCCGAACCACAAAAAACAAACAGATAATGCAATCCTGTTTATCCAGATTATTTTAAAAACCAATTCATCGAATTTTGATTTATTAGATGGTTGTATGGCTGATACTAAAATTGTTTCGTTAAACATAATTTATACTGTTGTTAAGGGTTATTATTTTTAGCTTTATTGATCTGCACCATCAGTTTTTGCTCTGCTTACGGCATAATTGCCTACATTTTTTCCAACGGTTAATCCAACAGCACAATCGCTTCTGTAATGAATGCCGCCCACCATTCTTGAAGTAGAAGCTTCCTGTGCCATTGCAAAATAATCGTTTGCTCTTTCGGGAATGATATAACCCAGGATAGCTGCTGCAGCACCGCTGAAAGTTGAATGACCTGATATATAAGAAGGAAAATTGGGAATGCCCGTTAATGTTTTAATTGCCGGATTTAATTGTGTTGGCCTTGCATTGAAATAAAAATATTTTGTATTCCAGCAAACAATGCCGGCATCCATTAAACTCATGTTTAACAGTGCCATATTGCGTGCCCATCTTACTTCACTAAAATTCTTTTTTATAAAATCTTCTGCAGCAATAGCGTCCCAATGGCCCGGTGGTGCATAAGTGCCCACACCATCGGCCCAAAAATGAACAATGCGAAAATATTCTCTTGTTGGTTTTTTTACATAACCGTACACTTCGTTTGTTTCGGTCTTCATTTGATCGCTCAAAGTTGCAGGCGGAGGGCCCGGTCTTAATGCAGTAACAGTTGCCGTATCAAAAAGAAATGGTGTTACTCTTCCAAATAACGGCAGCATGGGAGGGCGCTTTGGTAAATCCAAACTATACCATGGTATTTCTCCTCTTGCCATGGTTGTTGTTTCAAGATTTGCCCAATCAGTTGGTGTGCCAACTGCCTTACCTGCATTATCTGTTTTTCCGCGTGCAATAAATTGTTGTGCAATTTGCCGGCCCAATGCTTCTCCCGCAACAATATCACTTCGCGTTGCTGCGCCCGACATGATTGCGCTTAGTTCCTGATCTTGTGCTTTCAATTGTATATTCGCAATTTCATCAGGAAAAAATAATTTCATCATTTCGGCAGTAACACCTGCCAATACTGCTGCT